>JANXUN010000018.1 GCA_025356185.1 Gemmatimonadaceae bacterium | reverse complement strand
CGCGGCACGTTACGCGTGGATAGCGGGTCGAAACATGATATGCCAGTTCGTGATAGCGCGCGAACTCGGGGAGACGTCACACATGCGCTGAAATGGGTAACCGTTTCGGCCGATCCGGTCGCGCAACAAACGATGTTGGCGTTGCTGAAAAAGCGCACGGGTCCTGCGTTCGTATCACTCGATGCGCAACAATTCACCGACGCGTTCGGACACGCGTTGCGCGCGCCTCTCCCAAAATCAGCGTCGAACGTGGAAGTCGCATTCGACGATCGGCAGCTGATGCTACGGGCCATGGTCGACGTCAGCGTCTTGGCGGGCGACGGCACTCTCAGTCAGTTGTTGGGTACGGTGCTGCAGGGACGCGACACGGTGCAGCTGAGCGGAACGCTCGATCCAATTCGCGTCGGACTTGCGCAGTATCACGTCGAGGCGTTGCGCATCAAAAACATTGATGTACCGCCAAGGATCATTCCGATGGTGCTCAAAACATTTCGACGCAATCATCCCAACGACGGCGTCGCGGACGATGCGATCGGCATTGTGCTCCCGACATCGATCGCCGACTTACGACTTTCGAACAGTAAACTGACGTTGTACAAAGCGGTGCCTGAAAAATGACCACGCGTCGCATTCTCGTCGTCGATGATGAACCCGGAATTCGTCAAGCACTTGGCCAACTCCTCGAATACGAAGGCTATGAAGTCCATACAGCGGCGGGCGGTGCCGACGGCATCACGCTCTTCGAGAAGGTGCGTCCGCAGTTGGTGTTCTTGGACGTCAAGATGGCCGGACTTGACGGACTCGAAGTGCTCAAACGGTTGCGACTGCTGGACGGCCACGCGCTGGTGGTGATGATCAGCGGGCATGCGACAATCCAGACTGCCGTCGAAGCCACACAGCTGGGCGCCTACGACATTCTCGAAAAGCCGCTCGACACCGATCGCGTGTTGGTGTTGCTGCGCAATGCGTTTGAAACGCGCGCGCTGACCGAGGAAAATGAGCGACTGCGCCAAACAATCGAGTCGCGCTACGAGATTGTTGGAAAAACGTATGCCATTCGCGCACTCCTCGATCGCATCGACAAAGTTGCGGCCACTCCAGCGCGCGTACTGATTACCGGCGAGAACGGCACCGGCAAAGAATTGGTCGCACGAGCGATTCATCGCGGTTCGCCACGCGCCAAGAAACCGTTCGTTGAAGTCAACTGCGCGGCGATTCCGTCAGAACTGATCGAAAGCGAACTATTTGGTCACATGAAGGGCTCGTTTACCGGCGCCATCAGCGATCGCGCCGGAAAATTTGAACAAGCAGATCACGGCACGTTGTTTCTCGATGAAATCGGCGACATGTCCCTCGCCGCGCAGGCGAAAGTGTTGCGCGTGCTGCAAGACGGCGTGGTCACTCGCATCGGCGGCAACAAGCCGATTCAGGTCGACGTGCGTGTTCTCGCAGCGACCAACAAAGCGCTCGAAGCCGAAATTGCCAGCGGGCGTTTTCGCGAAGATTTGTTTTACTGCTTGAACGTCGTTCCCATCACGGTGCCGCCGCTTCGGGAACGCCGAGAAGACATTGAACAGTTGGTGATCCATTTTTTGCGTCAGTTTGCGGCGCGCGACGGACTGCCGGCGCGTGCGATCTCTGACGAGGCGCTCGGGCGCCTGACCGAGTTGGATTGGCCGGGTAATGTGCGTGAGCTCCGCAACACGATCGAGCGACTGGTGATTTTGGCGAACGCGCCGACCATCGCAGCGGCCGACATCGATCGACTCGTCGGTACGCGCAGCGAAGAACCCGCGGGACTCGGCAACCTCGTCGACTGCACCACGTTCGAGGAGTTCAAGCAAGCCGCTGAGCGAGCGTTTTTGGTCGCGAAGCTGCGGGCATTCGATTGGAACGTCTCGGAGACCGCCAGAGCATTGGACATGCCCCGGTCGAATCTCTATAAGAAGATTGAGCGTTATGGTTTGACACGGGAAATTGCGCCAGAACCCTCCAGCTGATTTTTCGATGAGTGATCGCAATTGGGAGGCCGAGATGGCCAAGATCGACAAGCAGCTCGCATCGGTGTCCGATGCGCAGCTGCTTGCCGATCGCAGCGCCATCACGGCCGGCACGGCTGGGAAAGGAGCCGCGCCGGTGGGGAAGAGCGCGCCCGTCTCGGCAGCGCCAACGGCTCGGACGGCCACCAAAGAGCCCGGCGCATGGTTGAGCTGGCTCAAGGTACTCCTCGCGGTCGGCGCCGCTGCGAGCTTGATGTTTTGGCCGTGGCCGGCGCGATGTGGAATCCCCATCCTCGGATTCACGGCGGCAACCAGCGGAGTGGCGCTCCTTGGTGTGTGGAGTGCGGTGGGTACGTGGAAACACCGCCTTGGCCTCGCGCATCTGGCGTCGCTGCTGGTGACCGTATGGGCGCTGCTGCTTGGTGCGCGCGAAGTCATGCCGCGGATGGGCTACGCCATTCCTACGCTCGAACGCCCGGGGCAGTGGACGTGTGACGGTCTGCCGCCGATGCCGTCGGCGATTCCGAATGCGCCCGCGGGAACTACACCGTCGGTGAAACCCAACGCGAATCCTGCTGGAAATCCCAGTGGCGGAGCCACTGTTTCGCCGGGCGTGACGTCCAGCACTAGCCCCTCAACCGCGCCGGGCAAGTAGCGTCGCTATTTTGTAAGGATGTCTAAGACTTTTGAAAACTTTGTCGGCGGCCAGTGGGTCGCGCCGACGACTGGCGAGTATTTCGACAATCGAAATCCTGCAAATCACTCCGATCTCATCGGTCGGTTTCCTTCATCTGGCATAGCCGACGTACAGCGTGCGGTAGAAAGCGCTCGACGCGGCTTTGAATTGTGGAAGCGCACGCCAGCGCCAGCGCGAGGTGACGTGTTGCGTCGCGTGGGCGATTTGATGGCCGCGCGCAAAGAAGAAATCGCCGATCTCATGACCCGCGAGATGGGCAAACCGCTCGCCGAAACGCGCGGCGATGTACAAGAAGGAATTGACACCGCGTACTATGCCGCCACTGAAGGACGCCGGCTGTTCGGGCACACGGTGCCCAGTGAGCTGGCCAACAAATGGGCGATGACGATGCGTCGTCCTATTGGCGTCTGCGGTCTGATCACGCCCTTCAATTTTCCGATGGCGATTCCCACGTGGAAAATGTTTCCTGCGCTCCTGTGCGGAAACTCGG
Organism: Gemmatimonadaceae bacterium; assembly: GCA_025356185.1. Taxonomy (GTDB): domain Bacteria; phylum Gemmatimonadota; class Gemmatimonadetes; order Gemmatimonadales; family Gemmatimonadaceae; genus Gemmatimonas. The sequence goes on along the minus strand of JANXUN010000018.1, from coordinate 1,257 downwards.
TGGTGCTCAAGCCCGCTGAAGATGTCCCGCATACCGCGACGGTACTCGTCGAGATTTTATTGGCTGCTGGATTGCCGCCCGAAGTCATTCAGCTCGTGCACGGCTTTGGCGAGGTTGTTGGCAAAGCGTTGGTCGATCATCCGCAGGTGCCGGTGATATCGTTTACGGGCTCGACCGAAACCGGGCGTCTCGTTGGCGAGACGTGCGGACGCATGCACAAACGTCTTTCGTTGGAGATGGGTGGCAAGAACGCGCAAATCGTGTTGGACGATGCCGACTTGGATCTCGCGTTAGACGGAGTGTTGTGGGGCGCGTTTGGCACGACGGGGCAACGGTGTACCGCAACGAGCCGTCTCTTGTTGCAGTCCGGCATTCACGACGCGTTCGTGCAACGGCTCGCCGATCGGACCATGCAGTTGCGTTTGGGCGACGGTCGTGTGGCAGGCACCGATGTGGGACCGTTGGTGAACGAAGCCGCGCGCGAAAAAGTGGAGCGATATATCGAGATCGGTCGTGCGCAGGGTGCGACACTCGTATGTGGCGGAGCGCGCGCAACGGGTGGCGCGCTGAACAACGGATTCTTTTTCCAGCCGACGATTTTCTCCGGCGTCACCGCGGGTTCGCGATTGGATCAGGAAGAAATCTTTGGGCCGGTGTTGTCGGTGATCAAAGTGGAGAATGTCGACGAAGCATTTGCCGTCAACAATGGCGTGCGGTACGGCCTCTCGTCGTCGGTGTACACCTCCAACGTCAACGTCGCGTTTCGCGCCATGCAAGATCTCGACAATGGCATCACGTACGTCAACGCGCCCACCATTGGCGCCGAGGCGCACTTGCCGTTTGGTGGCGTGAAAGAAACAGGCAACGGGCACCGCGAAGGCGGTTGGGAAGTGTACGAGTTCTACTCGGAAACCAAGGTTGGCTACGTCGACTATTCAGGTGCGTTGCAACGCGCGCAGATTGACAACTACTAACCCCCCCCAGAACGACGCCGAACTCAAAGCCAACGCGCTCCGCGCTGCCAATGGAAAGACGTTGGCGCGTCGGGGAGTGCGGTTGGGGTGGCTGTGGGAATGGGCCAAGATCTTTCCGCTCGCGGTTGCACTGTTTTTGGTGCTTCGCACATTCGTGGTCGAGGCCTACAAAATTCCATCGGCGAGCATGGAGCACACGCTGCTGGTCGGCGATTTTCTCTTGGTAAATAAGCTGGTGTATGGCGCGGAAATTCCGTTTGCGGGCGCGCGATTGCCGGCGATT
>JANXUN010000176.1 GCA_025356185.1 Gemmatimonadaceae bacterium | reverse complement strand
CTGCTCACGCGACACGTCGGCGACGTCTTCACCAAACACTAAAATATTGTTGTCGCGCGTCATCTCGTCTTTCATGCACGAGTTGAGCAGATCGACCATTGTCGCCGGTTCGCCGCTAAACTGCGGATCGTCTTCAGTGTCAAACTGCTCACCGGTCGGATCGATATCGGGCGAGTACACACCAAAGTAGATGGTGCTGCCATCAGGCTGCGGCTGCGACAGCGCATCGTCGACCGCTTCCAGAATCTGCGCGTCAACGCTTGCTCGCAGCGATTCCAACTGCGCTTCCGTCGCAACGCCTTCGCGCAACAACCACGCCGGAAACGTCGTCAGCGGATCACGCTCGGCATCGGCGTCTCGCTCAGCCGCCGGACGATAGAACACTTCATCGTCAGACAACGAGTGCGAGTACGGACGAATCACCTTCGCATGTACAAACGCCGGACCGCGACGTTCACGTGCATAGTTCACCGCGCGCTGCATTACATCCAGCGACGCAAACAAGTCGCAACCGTCGACCTCTTGAATGAACAGGCCAGGGAACGAAGCCACCAACTTGGAAATCGATCCGCCCGCCGTGTTCACTTCGACCGGCACCGAAATCGCGTAGCCGTTGTCTTCGACCAAATACACGATCGGCAACTTGAGATTGCACGCGGTATTGAGCGATTCCCAAAACTCGCCTTCGCTAGTTGTACCGTCGCCCGTTGTGACCAGCACGATCTCATCCGCGCCAAACCCGCCAGTTATGCCGATCTGTTTGGCGCGCATTACCGCTTCGGCCGCACCAACGGCCTGCAAAAATTGAGTGCCCGTAGGAGAGGACACCGAGACGATGTTGGCCTTCTTACTACCCCAGTGATTGGGCATCTGACGACCGCCCGAATTGGGATCGATCGCGGCACCAACGGCACTGTACAACATCTCGTTGGGCGTGACGCCCAGCATCAAACAGAGCGCACGGTCCCTGTAATACGTGTAAAACCAGTCGTATCCCGTCTTAAGCACCAGACCCGCGGCCGTAAGAATCGCCTCGTGCCCCGCGCCGGACATCTGAAAGAACGTCTTATTTTGGCGCTTGAGCTGAATCTCTTTATCGTCGATCCGACGCGAGAGGTACATGGTGCGATAGACGCGCAGCAGCTCATCATGCGAAAGCGGCGCAGCGTCAGTAAGCTCGGCCTGCCCCTTGCGGGCGCGGGTCGGACGGGTCGAAGTAGCCATGAGGCGGAAGGTCGTTCTTAAGGGGACGGGTAGTCGCTCTTCAAAAATAGTGTACGCGCATCCTCGGCGGCATGTTCTTGCCTCCGATCCCAAGTCACCGCAGCTTGCATATATGCATGCTCCCACCGCGCCCATGGCGCCGACCAGCGGCCACTGCACCTTTTGTGATCTCATCCGCGGCGCGGCTGAGGTTTCCATTGTCTATGAAGACGCGACGGCCATCGCGTTTCTAGACATTCAGCCGGTTAACCCGGGCCACGTGTTGGTTGTCCCGCGCGAGCATTACGAGTACGTGCAGGACATCCCTCGGCGCATCGGCGCGCACCTGTACGAAGTGGCGGCCAAGTTGATCCCCGCGGTGCAGGCGTCGTCTGGAGCAACCGACATGAACATCGTCGTCAACTCAGGCGCGGCCGCCGGTCAGAATGTGATGCACTATCACATTCACTTAATTCCGCGGCGAGAGGGTGACGGCTTTGATGTGCCGTTGCCATTTCCAGGATCGCTCATGCCCAACCGACAGCAGCTCGATGCTATGGCCGCGCACATCGGAAGCATGTTGCGCGACCCACTTCGCGATAGTGGCATGAAAGAGTAGAGCGGAGAGAAGAGACGGGAGACGGGAGAAACTCAGACGGGAGATGGGAGCAACAGAAGGGAGACCTTCACATTTGATACTTGACGGGCGCGTGATCGCACACGTATCCTCGCAGTGTCGCTGCAATGCACGCGGTGTGCGCTCGGCGAAGGATGTCGAACAGTATCGATGTTGTTGCGGTATGCTGCGCCCTCTCCATCCGGTTTTCCCCCTGGAGGATGATGCGCTCCACTCGCGTTACTTCACGATTGCGTTGCGTGGCTCCCACGGCAGCGCGCGTCCGACGGCTTCTCCGTCGGAGTCATCCCATCCCCTCGGTTCGACTGCGAGGGACCCGCACTACGGCACACCGCGCCGAACGCTTCGAGATTACCCTGCGCCCCGACCTGAGGATTCCCTCCTCGGTCGGGGCGTCGACGTTTGTGGCTTCGCGCTGCATCCCGTGTGCGTCGGCGCGGGTGCGCTGATGTCCAGGCGCAACTTGCAACTCGCGCGCAGCACCAGTGCACGGAGCACGAGTACGCGAACCGACCCCCCGCGCACCAAATCATCACGTGGTGCACGACCTTCAAAACGATCTGCGGTGCGCGCGCGCGGATTGCGCGTCACCAAAGGGTCAAAGCGACTTGAGTCAAACGCGCGACGTCACAGCGCAAACGCCATGGCGCACGCCGCGATGAAGCGGGCCATGCGCAACGTGGCGCTCCGGGACTGTGGTCAGCGATGCGTCTACTGCGCGACACACCTGGATCAGCGAACGGCCACGCTCGACCACGTCGTGCCGCTTGCGCGTGGCGGTGCGCACGACGCGGGCAACCTTGTTGCAGCCTGTGCGCCGTGCAATCGATTAAAAGGGGAGCTGCAGCCCTTCGAGTTCTTCGCGCGGCATGCGTGGGCGGGTGCGAACTTTGTGCGGTATGCGCGCTCGGTGCACCGCGCGCTTAAACGGGGCGCTCGTCGCGCCGTAAGTTTGGCGTTTGCTCGCGAGGATTCACGCGCCGCGTGAGGCGCTGCCGCAACACACATCATCTGATGGGCTAGTAGACAGCCCCCTCTCGCCGGAGCACTGTTCAGTATGGCCATTCGCATGCTGGATCGTGCCCGACGTTGTCGAATCGCACTGCTCGCGCTCATGCTGCTTTGCGCCGAGCAAGCGCTAGCGCGTCGCGCGGCCGCACAAAACCCGACAACGACACGCGCAGCGCTCGCGAGCGCTCCGTCTGACTCGATTGTGAAGCTCGCCGTCGACCCCGCGAGGCACAGCGGTCAACCGTTCGTCGTGTTGCTCGACGAGGGATATCACCGCATCGAAGCCGACGGTCGCTTGGTCAAGCGTTCGCGTCAAGTTGTGCAGATTCTCGATCAAAGCGTTGCGCGGAATCTCTCTGAACGTTCCTTCAGCTATGCGCGTTCGCATCAGTCGCTCACGATCGACTGGATTCGCGTTCTCAAAACGACCGGCGCAGTCGTGAGTGACGCGCCGACGCAAAGTCAGGAATCCGACGTCGCCGCGCAGCTGTCCAACCCGGTGTATCAAGAGCAGCGCGTGCGCCGCGTCTCTCTATCGGGTATCGCAGCGGGCACTATTCTCGACGTACAGTACACGATGGAAGAACGCGCGCCGGTTCGTCCGGGCGATTTTTTCGTCGCGTGGGCGCTGAACAGTCAAGCGCCGGTCGTACGGTCGCGCTTCATTGTCGATGTTCCTGAAGGCTTCACGCCAACGATCGTCGAACGCAATCTCACCGCTCGTCGTTTCGAGGGAGTGGCCGCCGGCCGTCACGTCTACTCGTGGGCGGCGAATGACGTGGCGCCGATTCGTCCGGAACCGTTCGCGGCAGATTCGAATGGTATCGTGATGTCGATTGCCGTGTCTGCGCCCGGCACATGGAGCGACATCGCAATGTGGTACGACGCACTTGCTCGCGATCGCTACGTACTCTCGTCCATGCTGGGTCAACGAATCGACTCCCTCGTTGCCGCTGCTGGTGCACGCACGCGCAACGACACGATTCGTGCCGTGCACCGATGGGTCGCGCAAGACATTCGATACGTGTCGATCGCCTTAGGTATCGCAGGCTATCAACCGCGCGCGCCGGCGGAAGTGCTCACCTCGGGCTTCGGTGATTGCAAAGACAAAACAACGCTCTTTGTCGCGGCACTGCGACGCTATCGCATGACCGCGAATCCTGTGCTGCTGTCGCTGTCGTCACGGCCAGACCCGGCGTTGCCGTCGATCTATCAGTTCAACCACGCGATTGCTGCGGTGCAAGATGGAGTAACGTGGACATACACCGACCTGACTACGGAGTTCTTACCGTATGGTACGATACCCGGATCGTACCAGGGAAAGTTTGGCGTGATGGTCGGCGCGGATGGACGCGGTCAGAATGTACGATTCCCCGTTGCGCCGGTAACAGCAAACGCCACGTCCATGCGATCGGTGCTGACATTGGATTCACTGGGTCGCGTCCACGCGAGCGTCGTCGAGGAATCGCACGGTGAGCCCGCCATGGGGGCACGCAGCATCTTCGCGACGCCGTTGGATTCCGCGCGTCGCAGCACCGCCGCGCGAGGGTTAGCACAACGCATGTTTGCCAGCGATGCAATCGCCGATTCGATCACCGGATTTGATGGTCGGAACTTCGCCGAGCCCGCCGTCGTGCGATACGTGGTGCGCGCGACGGACGTACTCAAATCGGTAGGAAACAACCGGCTGTTTTCGATGAATGCGGGACTCACGGGCCCCGCGCGTTCATTCAGGAATTTGGCTCGCGAACTGGAGTCTCGGCCGCTGCGTTTATTTCCGATCGATGCCGCGCAGTTTCTTGGTCCTGTCGACACCGAAACAGAGTTGAACCTCACATTGCCGCTCGGATGGAAAGCGGAATTGCCAAAGGATGTGGTCGCAACGAGTGTGTTTGGACGGTACGATTCCAAATGGACGCAGGTGGGTCGGGAAGTTCGTATGACTCGACACATTCAAGGAGAACTCGGCACTTTTCCGCCGCAGCGCATCGCCGAGTTGATTGTGTGGTTGAAGACGGTTGGAACTGATGACATCGAATTTCTTTCACTCCGCACAGCGCAGGTGCCCTAGCGATGAAATGGTTACCAGGTGGTCGCAGCGACAATCTCGAAGATCGTCGCGGAGAGAGCGGCGGAGCGGGATTTGGTGGTGGAGGCGGGGGAGGGCGTCGCATCGGCATTGGTGGCGTCGTCATCTTGATTGCGCTCAGCGTCATCTTTAAGAAAGACTTCGTGAGTGGCGCGCTCGGACTGTCCGATACCGCAAACCCGGGCGGTGTCGCGACCGGTGCTCCATCGCGATCCTCGGCGATACAAGATCCCGCCGAAGAAAAAATGGTGCAGTTCATGTCGTTTGTGCTTGACAGTGCCCAAGCTGATTGGCGTCAGCTCGTGCCGAGTTATCACAACGCGAAGCTGGTGCTATTTCGTCAGGCCGTCAGTTCGGCGTGCGGCGTAGCCGAGGCCGCGAGCGGCCCGTTCTATTGTCCCGGCGATGAAAAGGTGTACCTCGATCTCTCGTTCTTTGATCAACTTGATCGACAGTTCGGCGCACCCGGCGACTTCGCGCAAGCGTATGTATTAGCGCACGAGATCGGACATCACGTGCAAAATATTTTGGGCACCGAGGCGAAGCTGCGTGACGCGCAATCGCAGAATCCGCGCCTCAAGAATCAATTGTCGGTGGCCATGGAATTACAGGCCGATTGCTATGCCGGCGTATGGGGGTATCACGCGTCGCGCGTCGGGCAACTCGAAGCCGGTGATGTTAACGAAGGACTCGCCGCCGCCGCTGCCGTCGGCGACGATCGGTTGCAAAAGCTCGGATCGGGTCGCGTGAATCCTGAGACGTTTACGCACGGCTCATCGGCCGATCGGACGCGCTGGTTCCGTCGGGGATTTGATTCGGGTGACATGAATCAGTGTGACACGTTTGCGGCAATGCGCTAGCCGTTCATGTCATTTCAACCGCGCCCGGGAGTCTTGGAAGAACTCGC
>JANXUN010000152.1 GCA_025356185.1 Gemmatimonadaceae bacterium | reverse complement strand
CCGCAGACGCAGCACGCGGCGAATCGCAAGATGACGCACCGTTGGCCGCGCAGACGAGCGAGTTCGTCGTCGAGACGCAGCCAGAGCTCGACAGCGAGCCGGTTGACCAGCCCGTTGACCTCTCCTCGTCAGCACCGGCGTCGGCGTATGACTCGGGACAGCATGCGGCGTTTGATGATGACAGCTGGTCGGACGGAATTCCCGACGACACCGCCGAATACATTGCCTCCTTCGCGCCTGACGAGTCAGCGTCTACTGAGTCGACGTTTGACGAGGTGTCTTCGTATGACTCCGTTGAAGCATCGGATAATACGTTTGTCACCGAAACCATGGGCGAGTTGCTCGTGAGCCAGGGCTTCATCCCTCGTGCGATCGATGTGTACCAGGAATTGGTCCGTCGTCGGCCATTTGATCAGGTGCTGTCTCACCGACTCGGCGAGCTGCAGGCGATGATGTCGGTCGAGGCGCCAGAGCTCGACGCCGCGGCAAGCGACGATTCGGGCGACTTGCACGTGCAGTCACTGTTCACTTCGCAGCCGACTCCCGTGAATAGCACGCCGTTCACTATCGTAGAAACGCCCGCGCGCTCGACGCCGTACTCGCAGCCCGCGGCAATTGCAGATGTCGTCGCTCGACGTTCTGCGCGCGAGTGGTTTGCGGCGCTCGCGACGCGTCGCGTTCCTCGTCGGACACCGGTCGTTGCCGCAGTCGCCGTTATGGAGGAGGCAGAGGGCCTTGCGACGTTGTTCGGCACGGATACGTCGGAGCACGATGATGCCGCTGCGCGTGCGCTTGCCCACGCATTTTCGCCAATCACTGCACAGGAACTGGCGTCAGGTTCCACGTTGGATTTCGACTTTGCGCGCGCCACGCCGTCGTTCACACGCGCGTTGACACCAACGATACCGCTCGTGGCGACGTCAGCGCCGACGTCCAATGCGGGTTTTTCGTTCGATCAGTTTTTCCCGGATCCGGCGGTGCAGCAAATCTCGCAGACGTCGCCGCAGCAATCACCCGATGCACCGGTCACCGAAGATCTCGCGCAGTTCTCGGCGTGGCTGAAAGGACTTGGAACCACGTGAAGATTGGCATGCTGAACGGTCCAAATCTCAATTTGCTCGGGACGCGCGAACCAGCCATCTACGGCACGACGACGCTCGCCCAAATTGAAGAATCGCTCACCGCGTGCGCTCGTTCGCTGGGAGTAGAGTTGATCGCTCATCAGGCCAACAGTGAAGGTGCGCTGATCGACACGTTGCATGCGTGGCGTGGCGTCGCGCAGGGCGTTGTCGTCAACGCGGGCGCGTACACGCACACGAGTCTTGCGTTGCGTGACGCGTTCGCGGCGACGTCGTTGCCGTTCGTCGAGATCCATCTTTCGAACATCTATGCGCGCGAGCCGGAACGTCGCACGTCGTTGTTAGCATCGGCGGCGATTGGGGTCGTGTGCGGTCTTGGCGCCGACGGCTACGAGTTCGCGTTGCGCGGACTCGTGAGCGTGCTACGCGCCCGCGCCGCCCGCGTGTGAGCGACGTTCGCCCTGCGCGTCTCGCGTTGCTGCGCGATCAGTTAGCACGCACCGACGTTGACGCTCTGCTGGTGTCATCGCTCGCTAATATCCGCTATCTGACCGGTTTCGCGGGGAGTAGTGCGCTGTTGGTGGTCAGTGCGCGGGATTGTGTGCTGCTGACCGACTTTCGGTATGAAGCCCAAGTGGCGGACGAGGTCGGTGCTTCGGCACAGGTGCGAATCGAACCGACGAGTTTGTGGAATGGCGTCTGGTTGTTGCTACCGACGTTGGCTGGTGTGGAACGCGTGGGTTTTGAATCGGCGCATCTCATCCACCGCGACTTTCAGCGGCTGCTCGAGCAAGGTTCGCGCTGGAACTGGCGCCCGACGAGCGATCTGATCGAAGCGCAGCGAATGAGCAAAGATCCCGGCGAGATCGCCAACATTGTGCGCGCGATCGAGATCGCGGAACGCGCGCTGAACTCCGCGCTGCCCGCAATTCACGCAGGGCTCACTGAGACGCAGGCCGCGGGGATACTCGAGCTCGAACTCCGCAATGCGGGATCAGAAGCCTATCCATTTGCGTCAATCGTCGCGTCGGGGCCGCGATCGGCACTGCCGCATGCACGCGCGGGAGATCGCCGTCTCACGCGCGGCGATTTTGTCCTCGTGGACTTCGGAGCGGTCTACAATGGCTACTGCTCGGACATCACCAGGACCTTCGTTCTTGGCGCAGCGTCCAATGAGCAACGTACGATTTATGACATCGTTTGTGAGGCAAATGCACGTGCTTCGGGCGCGCTTCGGGTTGGAATGACGGGTATTGCTGCAGATCGTGTCGCGAGAGAGTACATTGACGCCCTTGGTTTCGGTGAAGCGTTCGGCCACTCGCTTGGGCACGGTATCGGGCTCGAGGTTCACGAGGCGCCACGACTCGCCAAGACTGCGGAAGCTCCGCTTGTACGGGGAGCGGTAGTTACGATCGAACCGGGGATTTATAAACCCGGGTGGGGCGGTGTTCGCATCGAAGACGACGTGCTGCTTACAGCCGACGGACCGAGAGTGCTAACCACCTTTCCACGCGAGCTACGCGAACTGTCCTGAACGTCGACAAAGCCGGTGGTGGAGTCGACGCGTGGCGGAATGTGCGCCTGTTGGCCGCGCGTTTTGCCGTTCTGCTCCCTCTGCCCGCGATATCATGATTGACCTGCGCTACGTGAAGAAGCTGATCGAGATGCTCGACGGCTCCACGGTGGACTCCATCGAGATCTCATCCGACAAAGGGATGAAGTTGCGGATCTCGAAAAGCCCGCATCAACGGGCCAGTGCGGTGACGATGGCGCCCCTGGCTGCACTGAGTGCCGCACCAGTGTTGCCCGCCGCTGTGACGCCGCGTCCTATTGAAGAAGTGGCTGTGGCGGCGCCGAAGGCCGAGGTGCCGAAGTCAACACTTCTCGAGATCAAGTCGCCGATGGTGGGGACGTTCTACTCTGCGCCAGAGCCCGGTGCGAAACCGTACGTGACAGTCGGTGATCGCGTCAACAAAGGGCAGATCGTCTGCATCATCGAAGCGATGAAGATCATGAATGAGCTCGAGTCCGAGTTCTCAGGTATCGTGCGCGAGGTGAATGTCACCGACTCGCATCCTGTCGAATACGGGCAAGTGCTCTACCGCGTCGATCCAACCGGCTGAGAGATGTAACCATGACGATGGTCGCAGGCAGTGCTAACGGCACTGTCGCCAACGCTTCACCCGCAACGGGCCTCGACCTGAAGGCGGCATTGCAGCGTATGGTGCGCGAAGGTGCGTCGGATTTGCACCTAAAGGTGGGGCGCGCTCCCACGCTGCGATTGCATGGCGACCTGGTGCCACTCGCCATGCCGCCATTGCGACCAGAAGAATTGCGCACGCTGGCCGAGCATCTCTTGCCGCCGGCGCAGCTGCGCGAATTTGTCGAAATGCGCGAAGCAGATTTCGCGATCAACGTGCCGGGCATCGGGCGCTTTCGCGTCAACGTATATCAGCAAAAAGGCACCGTTGCGTTTGCAATGCGATCGATCATGCACGTCGCGGCGTCCATTCGTGAGTTGAATTTGCCGCCAGTGCTCGAACAGATCGCACTGCGTCCACGCGGATTGGTGTTGGTGACTGGCGTGACGGGTTCGGGGAAGAGCACCGCACTCGCAGCAATGATTCAGCACATCAACGAACGTCGCGCCGCAAACATTATCACTATCGAAGATCCGATCGAATTCGTGCATCGCGATGTGCAAAGTCACATCAACCAGCGCGAAATCGGCACGGACACGGCCACGTTTGCGCAGGCATTGCGCCGCGTGTTGCGTCAGGACCCCGACGTCATCATGATCGGCGAAATTCGCGATTTAGAAACGCTCGACGTCGCATTGAAGGCCGCGGGCACGGGGCACTTGGTGTTCTCGACGCTGCACACCACCGACGCGACGCTCACGATCAACCGTATGCTGTCGTTCTATCCGCCGCACCAACAAAATGAAGTGCGATTTGCGTTGGCTAATGCCTTGTCTGCAGTGGTATCCTTGCGATTGGTACCGCGATCCGACGAAGCCGGACGTGTGCCCGCGTGCGAAGTGTTGGTCAACACCGAAGCGGTGCGCGACCAGATTCGCGATTTGACCGCAAGTCTCAACATTCCCGATCTGATCAAAGAGGGCAGTGTCGCGTACGGCATGCAGACGTTTGACCAGTCGCTCATCAACTGGTTTTCACGCGGCGTTATTTCGTACGAAAGTGCACAGTTCTACGCCACCAACCCGGCGGAATTGGCGCTCCGCGTGCAAGGCGTCAACGGCTCGAGCGACACGAGTTGGGACGGCTTTAAGCAGGGCTAGTTGGGGGGTCGGGCCTAGCGTGGCGCTCGGTACCACGCCACCATTCTGCTTGGCTCGACACGGGCCTCATAGGCCCCCTGCCCAACGTCATGTTCAAAAAGGTTCTGATCGCCAATCGCGGCGAAATCGCGCTCCGCGTCATTCGGGCGTGCCGCGAGCTTGATATCCAAACGGTCGCTGTCTACTCCGAAGCCGATCGTGAATCGCTGCACGTGCGCTTTGCCGATGACGACGTCTGCATCGGCCCTCCGCCCGGCAAAGATTCGTATCTCAAAATTCCACGTCTCATCGCGGCCGCCGAAATCACCGGCGCCGATGCGATCCACCCGGGCTACGGTTTTCTCGCTGAGAACGCCGAGTTTGCCGAGACGTGTCGCGCGTCAGGGATCACGTTCATAGGTCCGACGCCCGAACAGATTCGCGTCATGGGTGACAAGGCATCAGCGCGACGCGCGATGCAAGAGGTTGGTGTACCGATCGTGCCGGGCTCGCCTGGTCCTGTGGAAGATCCCGAAGACGCGCTGGTCTTTGCGCGAGAGATCGGCTTTCCGGTCATCATTAAGGCGGCAGCTGGTGGTGGCGGAAAGGGGATGCGCGTTGCGCGCGATCCCGAGGATTTTGCGCGCTCGTTTCAGCTTGCGCGATCCGAAGCGCTGTCAGCGTTCGGCAACGGCGATGTGTACGTCGAAAAATTTTTGGAACGACCGCGTCACGTTGAATTTCAGATCATGGGTGATACGCATGGCAACGTGATTCATTTGGGTGAGCGTGATTGTTCGGTGCAACGTCGCCATCAAAAGCTTATCGAAGAAGCGCCGTGTCCGGTGATGACCCCAGAGTTGCGCGAGCGCATGGGTGAAGCGGCCGTGCGCGGCGCGAAGGCCATCAACTACGTTGGTGCCGGCACGGTTGAAATGTTGCTCGATGAAGACGGCTCCTTTTACTTCATGGAGATGAACACGCGTATTCAAGTCGAGCATCCGGTCACAGAAATGCTGACTGGTATCGACTTAGTAAAAGAACAAATTCGCGTGGCCGCGGGCCTACCGATGAGCATTACCGAGACACCAGCGTTTCGTGGTCACGTGATCGAGTGCCGAGTAAACGCGGAAGATCCGTCGCGAAACTTTCAGCCGTCGCCGGGCCGCATCGACACGTTTCATCAGCCTGGCGGTCCCGGTGTTCGCATCGACACGCACGCGTATGCCGGCTATACGGTACCGCCGTATTACGATTCGATGATCGCAAAGATCATCGTGCAGGGTGGCACGCGCGAAGAGGCACTCAAGCGCATGCAAATTGCGTTGGAGAGTTTCGTCATCGAAGGCGTGCGAACCACCATGCCGTTCTTGGCGCGCGTGATGGGTCATCCAGGCTTTCAGGCGGGCAAGGTCCACACGAAGTGGTTGGAGTTTGAGGGCGCGGAGCTGTTGAAGGAGCCGACGTAGTGAAACTCGATGTGCTGCTCGGCGAGGCGGCGGTCGTGCCCGCGGATGTAGCCGATCGCATCGTCGTGGTGATTGATGTGCTTCGCGCGGCCACGACTGTGGCGCAGGCGCTCACACATGGAGCGCGCGCCGTGATACCGTTTGAATCAGTCGACGATGCGGCGCAGTGCGCAAAGTCGATGGATCAGGATGCGGTACGCCTTGGCGGCGAGCGACGCATGATGCGCATTCCGGGTTTTGACTTCGGCAACTCGCCGATGGAGTACATGCCAGACGCCGTGCGCGGCCGCACCATCGTGTACACGACAACGAATGGCACTCGCGCGCTCACGGCGACCCACGGAGCCCGCGCAGTGCTTTTCGCGGGATTCGTGAACACACAAGCCACCGTCGACGCCGTCTGCGCACTTGCGGAGGATGTCGCTGATATCGCCGTCGTGTGTGCAGGAACCGATCGACGACTGGCGCTTGAAGATGTGGTGTGCGCTGGACGTCTAGTGCGTGGGATTCGCGCGGCCTTTCCAGACATTGTGTGCACTGATGGCGCGCACGTTGCGGAGACCGTTGAACGCCCGTATCAGACCGATCTGCGCGCGCTGCGTCAGGATGCGACGCACGCCCGCACACTCGACGCTGCGGGATTTGTCGCTGACGTTACCCACTGTCTGACGAGCAATGCGCTCACGATGGCGGTGCGCTATCAGGATCGTGCATTGTCGCCGTTTGTTGCGGCAACACACGCGCTTACGGTCTAGCGTTCGACGCATGGATACGCGCGTGCTGCGTCGGGAGTTTGCGGCGATTGGGCTGACCCTGTTATCGGTGTTTCTCGCGGGTGCGCTGATCTTTCAGCGCGTGCCGGCGAACGACGTCTGCTGGGACGCGGTCGGCGCATTCGGACCGATCGGCACTGTCACGCGCTGTGTGCTGGTTCTGTCAGTGGGCGTTCCGGGTGCGGCGCTGGTCGCCGCGGGATGCTTGGTAGTTGGACTCGTATTATTCGGTCGACTCCGACAGCACGACGATCAAGCGTCGGAGTGGGGGCTACTGTTTGCGGGTGTGGTCGCGCTCGTACCGATCGCGATTGGACTGGCAATGGGTGGCGAACGCGAACTGTCGAGCGCGACCGGCGTTTGGGGAAGTTTCATTGCGTTCTATTTGCGCCGCGGACTTGGGGCGGCTGGCGCATGGATCGTGTTTCTGCTTGCGGCCAGCGCGCTCACCGTCGTGACCGTGCGGTGGAATCCGATTCGCATGCTGATCGGACCTGGTGCGCCGCGCGCGAATGATCGCGATATCGTCGCCGTCGCTGCGTCGTCAAAGACGACGCTTGCCGAACAGCTCGCGCCTGATCCGTTGGATTTGCCGGCGATCGATCCGGGGCATGCACGCGAACTATTGGGCACAACGCGAACGACGGTCGACGAATCGTTCGCGCCGCCGAAGGAACCGGCGGCCGACAAGAAAAAAGGGAAGTCGAAAGGCGATGCGTCGCGTGACGCGGCGATTGATGCGTCGCTTGATGCGAACGCGGACATCCCGACGTTCAGCGATGAATTGCCGCCACTTGAATTGCTCACCGCCGCGATTCCTCGCAATCCCGATGTAGGGCGACGCGAACTCGAGATGGCCGGCGAGAAACTCATCGCAACGCTGCGCACGTTCAAAGTCGAGAGTGAGCTCGTTGGTCGTACCACGGGGCCAACCGTCACCCAGTTCGAAGTCGAACCCGCGGCTGGCGTGAAGGTGCGTCAGATTGCCGCGCTCGCCGACGATCTTGCACTCGCGATGCGCGCGCCAAGCATTCGCATCGTCGCGCCGATTCCAGGCCGAGGTGCGGTCGGCGTGGAAGTGCCGAATCCGTCGCCCGAGATGGTGGTGCTGCGCGAAGTACTGGAGTCGCCGGAGTTTCAGCAGGCGCGTGCGGCGCTTCCCATCGCGCTGGGTAAAGATTTGGAGGGGCGTCCGGTGATTGCCGACCTTGCGAAGATGCCGCACTTGCTGATCGCCGGCGCGACAGGCTCGGGAAAGTCGGTGTGCGTCAACACGATCATCACGAGCTTGGCATATCGGCACACACCGAAAACGCTGCGCTTTTTGATGGTCGACCCGAAAATGGTCGAGCTGAGCGTGTACAACAGTTTGCCGCATTTGCGTCACAAGGTGATCACCGATAACCGTGACGCCGCATCCGTGCTCAAGTGGGCAGTGATCGAGATGCAGGATCGCTATCGTCTGCTCGAGGCCAACGGCTGTCGAAATTTGCAAGAGTTTAATAAACGCGTGTGGCAGCGCGATAACGGCGAAAGTGTGGCCCTGGTAAAGCCAAAGTCGCCCGACGTGGCATTCGAAGAGCGGAGCTACAGCGGTCCGGTCCTGCCGTACATCGTCGTGGTGATCGACGAAATGGCGGATTTGATGATGACGGTGCAGGGCGAGGTAGAAACGCCGATCGCGATGCTGGCGCAAAAAGCACGCGCGATCGGTATTCATCTCATACTCGCTACGCAGCGTCCCAGCGTAAACGTGATTACCGGGTTAATCAAAGCAAATTTCCCGTGTCGCATTGCGTTTCGCGTTGCGTCGCAAATCGACAGTCGCACGATCATCGACGGTGCTGGGGCGGAGGCATTGCTCGGCAACGGCGATATGCTTTTTATTCCGCCGGGCAAGTCGGAACCGTCACGGTTGCAGGGCGCGTATCTCTCCAGCGAAGAGACCGAGAAGCTCCTCGGCTGGTACAATGCGCGACGCGAAGGGCGTCAGACCGCGGTGGACTCGATTCACGTCGCACCAGAGCTTGAGCCCGATATTCTCGCGACGATGAAAGCGATTGAGGCGCGTTCCAAGGACGCTGATGACGACGATGGCGATGCACCTGGCGGTGACCGCGACGCGCGCTTTCGCGACGCCGCCGAAGTGGTGATCCAGCACCGGCAGGGATCAACCTCGTTGTTGCAGCGTCGCTTGAAGATTGGATACGGACGCGCGGCGCGCATTATCGATCAACTGGAAGAAGCTGGCGTTTTGTCTCCGTCTGAAGGGGCGGCGCGCCCCCGGGAGGTTTTGGTCGGCATGCAGGACCTCGATCGGATTTGCGGCGACGGCTAACGCGCGACCGCGAATAAGCGACGCAGCCGTCGCATAGCGTATTGACGTGTGCCAGCGCTACGGCCATGATACGGCCAGACGTTCCACCTCCGCTCGCCATCGCGAGCTTCCCGCCGAAGTGACGTACCTCTTTCTTCCCTCCCGAGGTATACGATGTCCTCGTTCCGCGTTCGACGTTTTTGTATCACGACTCTCGTAGCGCTCTCCGTGCTGCCGATGGCTGCTGCGCGTCTCGCGGCACAGGCAGGTGTCATTTCTGGCAAGGTCACTGCAGTAGGCACCGGACTTCCGGTCGAAGGCGCGCAAATCCAAGCCTCGGGCGCGCGAACCGGAGGTGCAGTTTCAGGCGCTGACGGCAATTATCGCATCGTGAACCTTGGCGACGGCACGTTCACGGTCACAGTCAGACTGATCGGCTACGATCAGCGCACGTTCACGGGCGTTCGCTCGGGTTCGACGCTCGACATGCAGCTGACGCCACGTCCGATTCAGCTCAATCAGTACGTGGTGACGAACTCGCGTTCGGAGCCCGAAAAAGCGCTTGATGCGCCGGCGCAGATTTCGGTCGTGACATCGGAGCGAATCGAAGAACGCCCAGCCGTCACCATCGCCGATCACCTCAACAACGTCCCCGGTCTCACCATTAGCCGAGGCGGTATTGCACAATCCAACATCTCCGCGCGCGGCTTTAACAACATCTTTAGCGGTTCGATGTTGATGCTGCAGGACTATCGGTTTGCTGGCGTGCCGTCACTTCGCGTGAACGTGCCGTTCTTAATGACCGGTACGAACGAAGACATCGATCGCATCGAAGTGTTGCTCGGACCCGCATCTGCACTATATGGCCCGAATAGCGCGGCGGGCGTGCTGCACGTCATCACGAAGTCACCGTTCAACTCACAGGGCACGACCATTAGCGTCGACGGTGGCGAGCGCTCAGTGTTGCGCGCAGGCATTCGTCATGCGAGCAAAGTGAACGACATGTTCGCGTTTAAACTTTCGGGCGAGTATATGCGTGGCAACGATTGGGAGTTCAGAGATCCCGCCGAGCCGGCAACGCTTCCCAGCACGACGAATGTGCCGGTTTCTCGCCGCGGAACTTCGAACGCACGCGACTTTGGTCTTGAGCGTTACACGGGCGAAGCGCGCATGGACATCCGTCCCGCCGCGGGCATGGAAGCGATTACGACGCTTGGCTACACCAACCTTGCAAGTGGTATCGAACTCACCGGCGCCAACGGCGCGGCGCAAGGCAAGAATTGGACGTACACGAACTTGCAACAGCGCTTCAAGTGGAATCGTCTGTTCTTGCAGGCGTTTGTGAATTTCAGCAACGCGGGTAACGATACGTCGTCGTCGGACAAGGGCACCTATCTGCTGCGTTCTGGGCAGCCCATTGTCGATCAGTCCCGTGTGTACGCATTGCAGGCGCAGCACGGTTTCG
>JANXUN010000138.1 GCA_025356185.1 Gemmatimonadaceae bacterium | reverse complement strand
GAGCATTGAAGTAACTGACGGAACGGCAACTGCAGGAACTGACTACCACGGATCTAAACGGATTTGCACAACATAAAAACGGATCAAACCCATTCAATTCATGTTTGATCTGTTCTTATCCGTCAGATCCATTCCAATCCGTGGTAGTCAGTTAACGAGCAATCGTACGCACAGTTCTACCCAAGCGCGCACAGCCAACTCAAAAGCATGACCAACACACGCGTCGCTACCATTGCCGAAGAAATCGCCAATGCCACGACACATGGCATCGGCTTTGTCGCGGCGCTGATCGGCATGCCGTTTCTGCTGATGTCGGCGATGCGGAGCGGCGACCGCGCGACCGTGATCGGAATGGCCGTATTTGGTGCGACGTTGATCGCGCTGTACGGCGCGTCTACCTTTTATCACGCGATTCCGAATCCGACCATCAAGCAACGGCTGCGCACCATCGATCACGCGGCCATTTACTTGCTCATCGCCGGTACCTACACGCCGTTCACACTTGGCGTGTTGCGCGGCACATGGGGATGGACGCTGTTTGGCATCGTGTGGACGCTCGCGGCACTCGGCGTCACGTTCAAACTGTTTTTTGGTGGCGGCGCATTTCACAAAGCGTCCACCGTGGTGTATGTACTGATGGGATGGGTGATCGTGATTGCGATCAAACCGCTCATTGCGAACATGGAGCACGCGGGGCTGATGTTGCTCGCGGCCGGCGGGCTGTGCTACACCGGCGGCGTGGTGTTTTACATCGACAAGCGACGCGCGTGGACGCACCCAGTGTGGCATCTGTGCGTGCTCGGTGGCAGCGTGTGTCACTACTTTGCCGTGCTCTGGTATTCGTCGCCGCACGCATGAACATTTCGCGTCACGCAATGTCTAACACCGCCAGCACGTTCGGCATCGCTGCACTATTTCTCATTGCCGGCGCGGGACACTTTGTTATTCCGGCGTGGTTTGACCGCATTGTGCCAGCATGGATTGCCAATGCGCGTATGGCGACCTATTTAAGCGGCGTCGCCGAGATTGCTGGCGCACTCGGCGTGCTGTACGCGCCGACGCGGCGCGCTGCGGGCATCGGATTGATCGCACTGCTGGTCGCGGTGTATCCGGCCAACATCAACATGCTGCAGATGGCGCGCGCGTCGGCGCAGTCGAGCACGCTGTACCTGGCAATTCTTTGGTTGCGGCTTCCGCTGCAGCCACTGTTGATATGGTGGGTGTACGGGGCGGCGGTGCGCGGCTAACGGCGGGAACTGATAACTGCGAACTGCTAGGTTCTGGGTTTTGGGTTTGAGTTGTGGGTTGTCAACGGCGACTTACTCGAGATCGTGGCTCGCCGAATTCGCGCTATTCACGCGTCGAAACCGTTGACAACTCAAAACCCGAACCCACAACCCAAAACCTAAATCTTCTCCAATTCAAAAGCTGTACGTCAGCCCGCTCGACAAATACGTATCCGTCTTTTTGAGCGTCACCCCATCCCGCATCGGCGGCTGCGAATTGAATCGCACCACGTAGCCAACCTTGACCGCGAGCGTTTTCATGAGCGGCGCGACGACCGCGCTCTCCGTGTTTAACAAGTACGACTTGGTCTCGCGTACATTGGGCAGATACTCGGCCGTCTGCTGAAAAAACGCATGCTCGCCGAAAATGTGCTTGTAATCGCCCGCGGCACGTGCCGCCGGAAAGCTTCCGCTAAACGACGACGATGATCCTGGCGTCAGCGTCTGCTGAAACGCCGACGCACCCAACGCGATGTTGAACTTGTCGACTTTCGCATCGATCACTTTGTAGTCGAGACCGACACCTTCTTCAAAACGCCGCGCAATGCCTTGCAACACATTACGATCGAAGCGCGTGACGAAGTACATACCTAAGCGTGGCGTTAATCGACGCTCGGCGCGTAAGCCGCCGCTCCAAAAATTCGCATTGACCTTTTTCTCCGCCTCGCCGTAAAAGAACACCAAGTCCTGACTCACTGCCCATCCGGTCAGCGTGTATTTCAGCTTGTTGGTGATGTTCGTCGACGTGGCATTGGCGTTGCCGCTCGTGCGGGAAAAGCCGAGCGACAGTGAGCCTTCCAGCACTTTTGGTTTTTCTGGCGCCGCTTGTGCGCCGAGTGTCGCGGCGGATATGCACAGCAGCGCGACGGTGGAGCGGATAGACATGAGTGTGAGAGAAAGTCGTCTAAAATGATGAGCGACGTTCTCTCACACTGTCGATGTGGTCAGTGTTTGATGAACGTGCCCTGCTGTAAGTCCTGCAACGCTTGCCGAATTTCCGTCTGCGTATTCATCACGATCGGTCCGTGCCATGCGACCGGCTCTTTGATCGGCGCGCCAGAGACCAGCAAAAAGCGAATGCCGTTTGGACCGGCGCGCACTACAACTTCATCACCGCTGTCGAACAACACCAGTGAGCGGTTGCCACTCATATCGCGCACGAGATCATCGTCGTTGCCGGCGGTGCGTTCGGTGAGAACACCTTGATTTTCTGAAGCGTTCCGAAAGTTGCCGCTGCCTTCAAAGATGTACGCGAAGGTGCTGCGATACGCGTCGACGGGGAGCGATTTGCGCACGCCCGCGGGCACCGTGACGTCGAGATACACCGGGTCGGCGGCGATGCCGTCCACGGGTCCGCGCTTTCCCCAAAACTCACCGCACACCACGCGCACCTTCGTGCCGTCATCGTCGATGATTTCCGCGATCGCGTCCGACTTTACGTCTTGATAACGCGGGTTGGTCATCTTGAGTGACGACGGCAAGTTGGCCCACAGCTGAAAACCGTGCATGCGTCCATCGGGTGAACCCGTTGGCATTTCATGGTGCACGATGCCGCTGCCCGCAGTCATCCATTGCACATCGCCCGCGCCTAAGGTGCCGCGATTGCCCAAGCTGTCGGCATGCTCGACGTTGCCGGCGAGCACGTACGTAATGGTCTCAATGCCGCGATGCGGATGCCACGGGAACCCCTTCTTGTAGTGCGCGGGCACATCATTGCGAAAATCATCGAACAGCAAAAACGGATCGGTCTCGCTGGTGTTGCCAAACCCAAAGGCGCGGTGCAGGTGTACCCCCGCGCCTTCGGTGGTGGCTTGAGCTTGCACAATGCGCTTAACCGGTCGGATCGACATACGAACCTCAGTGAAAGTATATGATATATCTTAGCACTGAGAGACTATTATTGCAACAGGGATTTTGTTGACGTGGGATCTCCAAAGATGTCGGTCGAACGGATCGCGGTATCGACGGCAGCGAGTGCTGCGTCAAGCTCGGCTGTCGCCTTGGCTAATTCCCATCGATAAACCGGCCCGCAGCAAGAAAGGATGCCGAGCCCCATCAGCATCGCACCGCCAACGGCTGGCCCGAAAAGCGCGGCGCCAATCATAGCAAAGGCTTTCTTGGCGATGATCGCACCAACGACTCCGCCGACCGCACCACCTCCACCGGAAATCCCCATCGATGCGGCGAGGTTTGCGCTGAGCCCGTCGCGAAGATCTACAGTGATCGTGACTTCACACTGCTTTGGATCACCGGCGATGGTACCGATCGTCATGCGCACCTCCTTGATGTACGCGCCGTAACGCGTCCAGCTCCAGCGATAACCCGGGTCAATCGTCGCGGCGGGGAGGTCGAACACCAGGACGCCGCCATCGAGCGGATGTCCACCGAACGTATCGCGCAGCGAAAGCGAAAACGGCGCAGCTTGCAACGTACGTCCGAGCGCCTGCAACACCACACGAGGCGGATGACGGAACACGCGCGAGACGGAGAGCGTGCGCTGCGCGGTGCCGAACAACCGCGTACTCAATCGTTCTTTCCACGCCGGCACGCTGTGCACCATCGCCGCAGCGTTTGGTGCGGCGTTGAGCTCCGCCAGTGCAAGCGCAACGTAACGTTGCGAGATGCCGGCTTCGGCGGCGGCCGCTTCAATATCGCGCACGCGATACGCATCGGTCGGTACGCGTGGGGAATCATCTGCCGACGACGACACCAACTGTCGGGTATCGTCCGTGGTGCGTAAGCGCGCTTCGAGACGAGCCGCCGCCTCGGCTTGCAGTTCAGCGGCGCGACGCCAGACGGCCATCGCATCACGGCTCGCAATCATCGCGCTTGCTGACGACTCGCTCGGCGTGTTTTCGATCGCCGCCGTTGCCCTGTTGAGCGCGTCAAAAAATTCAGCCGCGGGCAATCGTTCACTCGGTGTTTTGCGCAAACACCGATCGATCACGGTAGCAAGCGCGGGCGGTACGTCTGGTGCAATCGAGCGCAACGCAGGTGCGTCTTTCGTCGCGTGCGCGAGCAAAATCGCTTGCGGCGACGTACCCTCGAACGGCAATCGCCCACTCAACGCCAAGAACCCGACGCAGCCAAGCGAATAGAAATCACTCAGACCATCGAGCGGTTCGCCGCTCGCCTGTTCGGGACTCATGTAGTGCACGGTGCCGAGCACGTATCCGTCTTGCGTAAGAGCGGGATTGAAATCAGCGCGCGCGATACCGAAGTCGGTGACGATCGCGCGACCACTGCCGCGCTCCAGCAAAATATTTTCGGGCTTGATATCGCGATGCACGATACCGCGTGCGTGCGCATACGTCAGCGCCCACGCAACTTCGCGCAACACGCGTACGACTTCTGCAGGGGGAAGCGTGCCCCGATCGCGAATGCGATCGCCGAGCGTTTCGCCGTCAACATAGCCCATCGCGAAAAACGCGAATCCGCCAATGTCGTCAGCGCGATACACGGGGACGATGTGGGGGTGCGAGAGCTGCGCGGCCATGCGGGCTTCGCGGAGAAACCGTTCGCGTGTTTCAGGCTGCGCCGCGAGGGCGGGCGGTAACACCTTGAGTCGCGCGCGAGCAGGACGAGGCCCATGCCGCCGCGGCCGAGCTCGCGTTCAACGGAGTACTGGCCTTTGAGCGCTGCGCGGACGTTTTCGAGTTCGGTGGAGGAGGACACGCGGGGAAAATACACGCGCGGGGAGCGCGCCCGGGCGACGTGGGAACTGCTTCCGTTATCAGTTGCCAGTTGAACCGCATTTTCGGATCGCAGGAGGCAGGAAAAGAGACAGGGAGGAGGTAGCGAGAGTCCCGAGACTCTGCTTCCTGCCCCCTGTCTTCGTTCCTGCAACCTGCTACCGTCGAAGCGAGCGCGACTCGAACCGCATTCGCGCTTCGCTCACCAACTAGCTCTTCAACTAGTTCTTGCGCGCCGCCGAGGCGTACACGTTCAGCGTGAACGAAATCGTCAGTCCGCCATCAGTCGTCAGCGTCATCACGCGCTGTCCACCGAGTGAGCCCGTTGCGAAGAACGTGCTGGCGACGCCGGACACATCACTCGCCGTTTGGCTGCTCGAGAGAAAGTCATCTTCGGATGCGTTTTGCACGTCGACGGTCATCATGACATTCGGCACGTTGTTGCCGTATTGATCAATGACGTGCACGAGTGCGCCGCTAAATGCATCGCCGGTCGACAGCGAATCCGTTGCGGCCCGCATCGGCAACAGTCGCGCCGCTGCCGCAGCAATCGTCGTCTCTTCAAACAACACTGGCGACGCATCGCCAACTTGTGCACTCACATGCGTGACACCCGTGCGCGTGGCTGCATTAAACGCGACCTTGGCAATACCGCGTGCATCCGTCGTCGCCACGTCGCCGCTTAGCGTTCCGTCGCCGTCGATGATGCTCCACCGCACCTGCGCGTTGACTGAGAACTGCCCCTGCGCATCATAGACAACGACTGCGAGTGAATCGGGCGCCGCTTCGCCTGCCGTGATGGCCTGCTGCATTCCGGCAATCGCGATCACGCGCGCCGCGCCGCTGACAGGCGTCGGGGCCGTGGTGTCACTGCAAGCGGCCAGCGTGGTGAAGGCAACGCCGCAGAACAACAGTTTGAGCGTGGAAGAGCGCATGATCGGTTCCTGGTTCACGCGCCGTGAGCGCGGTCGCTTTGCATGAACGTTGTTGATCGGCGCGTCATCGCCACGTTCATGCATCATTGACGTACATCACGGGGACGAGGCGACTATTTCTCGCGTCACCGGCGATTCGTCACACAATGTTGAGAATTGGTACGATGAAACAAGCGTTGCCCGGATTGAAACATTGCGGAACAGCATTCTCGGATCGCAGGGGGCAGAAACGGAGACAGGGGGCGGGGAGCAGAGTCTCTTAGGCTAAAAAGCAGTGTGATACTCTGCTTCCCGCTGCCCGTCTCCGTTCCCGCCCCCTGCTTCCCTCGATCGCGAGATCGCGAGATCGCGCGCTGAGCACCGATCTCGCTATCACGTGCTTCGCGACTAGTCCTTCGTTGAGAGCATCGTCTTAATCTGATCGCGCATATCCATCACATGTGCCCTCGACGCACGATCGCTGATCCGGCCAACGGCCGCCGCCAACTCGCCATCCAGCGTGCGCATTTCGTCCTTCACTAACGGACGGAAATCCCGCGTGTTCGGTTGCGTGAGACCTAACTGCGCGAATATCGCATCGTTGGCCGTTGGAGCCGGTGGCTTGATCTTCGCCGCCATCGCTTCAATGTACGTGGCCTGCAATCGGCGACGGTACGCGTCAATCGCACTGCCCGCGTACACTTCTTTGAACAATCCGCGACGCACATCGGTGAGCAGCTCACCCACCGAATACGCATCGGCTTTGTTGGCCGCCACGGCTTCAAACTCGACCATGCGTTGCAACTTCGCATTCGCAAGCAATGCGGACAGAATGCGTGACTGTGCACCCGCGACACGATTGATGTTGCCGTCGGATTCGAGCTTGCGCAAAATCTCAGGCCTGAACAACGCGGTCGGTGTTGTAAAAAACTCGTCGTTGAGGAATTTGACCGCTTCCTTTTGACGGGCCCGCGACACGACAGTCCACACCGGCCCGCTCTGACTCACGGCTTTCTCTTGCTTGCTGGATGCGCCCACAACACGCGTCACATGCTGCGCTTCGGTCGTCCACTGATTCAACACACCCACGTACGTTTCACGCAGCAACGAGTAGTCGGCGGTTTTTTCTGTGGTTGACGCAGTCACGACGAGATCCATAATGCGGTGCAGATTCTTGAAGCCGAGTCGCGTGCTCTTTACCGCATCGGCGTCACCAACGGCTTCCGATTGTTCGCCCGGATCGACGGCACCACCGCCAAAGCGATACCATGGAATAGTGTCTTGCATGCGCGCCCAACTATCCAGCGTCGCGCGTTCGTCTTCGGGACGCTTCGCGCCAGGAATCGGCGAGTAGCCCCACTTCACAGCGAACGTGTCGTACGGACCAACCTTCGGGATCAAATCAGCCAGCGCGATGCCGTCTTCGGGTTGCGCGACATAGTTAAAACGCGCGTAGTCCATGATCGACGGCGAATGCCCCATCTTGGCCACCCACGTTTTGCTGCGCACCGAATCGGCAGGATACATCGAGCTGCCCTTCATGTTGTGCGGAAAGCCCAACGTATGTCCCACTTCATGTGCCGCGACAAACTCAATCAGCCGGCCCATCAATGAGTCGGGCAACGGAAACGTTTGCGCGCGCTTGTCGAGATGACCCACTTGACTGAAATACCAATCGCGCTGCAGGTCCATGACGTTGTGATACATCTGCACGTCGGCGTCCAAAATTTCACCAGTGCGCGGATCGGTCACGCTCGGTCCCACGGCGTTGGCCACGGGACTTGGCAACCACCGAATCATCGCCACCGTGGCGTCTTCACCAGAAAAATCCGGATCGTTTGGTGCATCAGCGGCAACGATCGCTTTGGAGAAGCCCGCCGCTTCAAACGCCGGCTGCCACGATTCGATCGCTTTCTTAATCCACGGCTGTAACCATTTTGGTGTTGCAGGATCGACGTAGTACGTGATTGGTTTTTTCGGCACGCACAAGTTGCCGACCTTTTGATCGGAGCATTCCAGGCGCCAGCGCGCGATGTAGCGACGCGGCACCACACGTTGTTCGGCGCTGCCAAAGTCTGTTTTGGTTTCGCCAAAGAAACCAACGCGCGCATCCATGAAGCGCGGCATCATTGGATCGTCGGGTAAGCGCACGATCGAGAACGTGTACGCTTCGGTCGTTGAGCCGGGTCCACCAGGCAGCGTGAGTCCGGGAATTGCCAGCCCGCCTGGGCCGCGCGTGAATGTTTGCGACGCGGTGACATTCACGTTGCGCGAAAACGCCGCAAACTTTTCAATGAACGAACGCGTTGCGTCAACGATCACGCGTTGACCACCGCCAGCAAACTCTTGAATGCCGCCGGTAAACATGCGTGTGACTTCAATGACCGACGCGCTGTCTTTGCCAAACGTTTCGACGTTGAACGCAGCGAGAATCGGGTAAAACTCAATTAGCGCCATCGCGCGCGGTGATTCGCGCAGGCTGTCGGTGGATACGTTGTTGTAGTTGATGTCGCGCATAAAAATTCGGTTCTCGCGACGTTCAAAACGCACGACACGGTCGGGACCAAGTGTGCCGTTGATGCCAATGCCTGCCGGCGTTCCGGCCAGCACCGTCGTGATCACGAAGTCTTTCCCGAATTCCTTGGTGGGAATTTCGAAATACAGGCGTGAGCCGACTTGGTGCACATCAAACACGCCCTTTTTGGTCTTGGCGCGTGGGGTGATCACGGTCGCGTACGGGCGCGGTGTCGGATCACCACCGAGTCCGCCGAGTCCCGCTAAGCCCGGGATATTTCCAATACCGAGTCCACCGGCGGGCGGCTGGGTGCCGCCGGGATTCGGCGCGCCGGGGACGGTTGGAGCCGGAGTGCCGGGTGCGCCCGGGACCCCAGTGCTCGGTGCGGTTGTCGGCTTTACTGGCGCCGGTGTAGTCGTGGGCTTTTTATGGCAGGCAGCGAGGAACACCAGCACCGCGGCGTGCGCAAGGATGCGTAAGCGCATTGGATCCTAATTGAGGTAGAGAAAACGCCGCTGGAGCGGCAAGCACCGCTGATTTTACGCTTTGGTTGCCTGTTGAGACAGCCTTCAGTTTCGCGCGGGCGTCGAGTGCCGAGGGTACATCGGCCGAGGAGCATTCCTCGCGGGCGCGCTACGCGCGCTGC
>JANXUN010000131.1 GCA_025356185.1 Gemmatimonadaceae bacterium | reverse complement strand
CCCTCGCGGACGCCGTTGGTGAAGGTGGCCTGCCGATCGCTGCCGAGGGACGCGTTGGAGTCGGCCGCGATCTGCACACGGCGGTTGTTGTGCCCTACCCCGCGCGCCTGGAGGAGATTCGCTCAGTACTCTTCGTGTTTGCACACGAAGTGACGGGCGCGCTGGTGGCATCGACGGTTGCCGATTTCGCGACGGTGGTCGAGCGGCGAAACGGCGCTGCCGATCGGTACGTATCAATGGGGCGGGTTCGCGCGGGCGATCTGCTGATCGGCTTGATCGCGCCGGAGTTATCGGACGAGTACATGCGATATTATCTCACGCAGTCGGGCGTAACTGTAACCAGCACCATGTCGAGCGCACGTCTTCGTGAAACATTCGTGACACGCTTCTCTCTGCCTCAACCACTCCGCGATGCACTCGCGGCGAAAATCGAGAGCGCGCAGCGTGGCAACTGATCCAGCCGAACCGGCGTTGCCGCGCGCGGCGCTTGAGCGCGTGTTAGCGCGCGCGACTGAACTGCAATCGCGAAGCAGCGATGCACCGGATGTCGTGTCGGAGTCGCGTTTGATGGAGATTGCCCGCGAAGTGGGCATCGATCCGGCGAGCCTTCGTCAAGCGATGGCGGAGGAGCGCGCGCGATCGCCGATCGGCGATGCGCGCGAAGACACGGGATTTGTGCTCGAAGCGCTTGGCCCAGGAACACTCGATGCACAACGCGTCGTGCTGGGCACGCCTGCTCTAGTGATGGCCAAACTGGAGGCGTGGATGCCGGAGATGGAGTCACTGACCGTCAAGCGACGCACAGCTGATCGCATCAGTTGGGAGCCGCGACACGATAAGTTTGGCAACTTTTTTCGATCGCTGGGCATGGGAGGCCGCCGATTTGATCTCGTTCGCCTCGATCAAGTCGTTGCGTCTGTGACGGCGATTGATGCCGACCGCAGTTTGGTGCGATTCGACATGGATGCGTTCAAAGTGCGGCGCGCGCAACGAACGCTCGCGATCGCGGTTGCGGCAATCCTGGGCGTTGTCGGTGTGGGATTGTCGATTCCGATTGCGTTATTTGCTGCAGGCAGTGCCGCGTCGGTGGCCATTCCCGTACTGGCCGTTTCTTTGGTCGGCATGACGTACGCGATATGGCGCGCAGTGCGTCACGGATATCGCGAGCTCATCGCGCGCGCGCATCTGCGTCTTGAACAGACGCTGGACGAACTTGATCGCGGTGGTATGCAGCCGCCCCGGTCGCTCGTGCGACAAATGACTGCGGCCTTGTTGCGCTAGGCAAATCCGAGTTCGAACGCGCGCCGCCGCACGCGCGCAACCAACCAACGCACGCCGGCATTGCTCATGACCAGCATCGCACCGGTCATCAGCAACGACTTCACTTCGCGTCGCGAGATTTTGACGGTGCCGCCTGGGCGCAGCATCGCGGTGCTTTGCACGAGATCGCGCAGGGTCGCATAGGCGAGCAGCAGCGGCAAAATGCAGAACAGCCGGATCGATACCGCACGACGTGGAATAAGGAGCAGATAGTTTCGCGCTTCTTCAAGGTCATGCCACGCCAATTGAATCAGCTGCGATAGCGCTTCACGGTTTTTCGCGATGAGCTCCGGCGCGAGAATGCGGCTGTGCGTGCTGCCGTGTGCACGCAGCAATTCTTCGGGCACATAGATGGAGTTTTCTTTCTCGACATCGACGGCAACATCTTTGAGAATGTTCACCGTTTGCAGCGCTTCGGCGAACGCGCGACAGCGTTCGCGCAAAATTGCGTAGCGTCGCGCTGAGATCGACGACGAATGCTGATGCCAGAGGTCGGTGAGCATGTAGCCGACGGTGCCCGCGACGTAGTAGCAGTACTCTTTGTATTCCTCGATCGACTGAATGCGAATGCCGTGTGGATAGAGCAGTACGAACTTGCGCATCCCAACAACCATTTCGGTGACCCATTTGCGCACGATCGATTGCGTCGCCGATGGCAGCTGGGCGAAGTGCGTCAATACGAGATCACTGTTCAGCGTGAGCGCGAGATGAGCTTCGTCGCCGCGTAGCGATTGCACGCCCGCAAGAAAACGCGCGAGTGCATCCGGCGCATCGAAGGCTGCGACAAAGTCGTCAAACAGCGCCGCTTTGACTTCTGGCGACATCGCGGGGGCATCTTCGACGGTATCGGCGATTCGGCAGAGCAAATACGCGTCGAGGACCGCTTGGCCGAGCGCACCCGGAAGCGCCTTGATGCTGATCGCGAACGTGCGCGACACCGCGGGCAGCACCGCGTGACAGAAGCGGCTGGCATCTCGGCGTTCAATTGCATCGCGGATCGCGGGGACAAGCGTCATCCTGTCAAGATACGAGCGAAACGTCGTTCCCGTCATCAGTCTGACGTGGCAATTACATCGTGCTTGTACGTGGCGTGCCCACCGGCGAGACTCCAGCGTGCTCATTCCTGAAGCTCCCCTCGATCCTCCCGCGGGATTTCGCGGCAAATATCGCACGGACCACTATGCACGGTCGATGTACGCCGAGGCCGCGGGTATCGCTCGCATACTGCCGGCTGCGGTCGCGGTGCCGATCGATGCAGACGATGTGAGCTGCTTGGTGGTGTGGGCGCGTGATGCCGGCCACTCGTTGACCCCGCGCGGTTCGGGGAGCAGCATGGCTGGCGGCGCTCTCGGGAGCGGCGTGGTGGTCGATCTCAGTCGGTTTTGCGCGCCGGCGCAAGTGGATCGCGCTGCGCGAACAGTGCGCGTGGGTACGGGAGTGGTGCGCGACGACATTGAGACGGCGGCGCATGCGGTTGGACTGCGCTTTCCAGTCGATCCATCGAGTGGAGCGTTCTGTACAATTGGCGGCATGATCGCAACCAACGCCGCTGGTGCTCGAACGCTGCGATATGGATCGACGCGCCCGTGGGTTCGTGGATTGTATTGCGTGTTTGATGATGGTTCACGCGCGTGGATTCGTCGCGACGAGGCGCTTCCGTTGCATGTGCCGGCCGTGTCGCGACTGGATGCAGCGATGCGTGATGCGCGTGCGAACGCGCAGGTGGAAACGTTCGTGCATGCGGGTGTGCGCAAGGAGTCGAGCGGCTACGGTGTCGCGGCGGCGATAGCTCCACACGGGCATTTAATTGATCTGTTGGTGGGGAGCGAAGGGACGCTGGCGCTTTTTCTCGAGGCAGAGCTCGCGCTGTGTCCGATGGTTCGCGCGACCGCATCGGTGTTGGCGTCCTTCCCTACGCTAGAACGCGCGTCAGAATGCGCAGTCCAAGCGCGCGAAGCGGGCGCGAGTGCGTGCGAGTTGCTCGATCGAACGTTTTTGGATATCGCGGCGACGGACGGCGCGTTGGGCGTTGCGTCGGGCGCCGAGGCCGTGTTGCTGATTGAAGTCGAAGGTGACGATGCGAGCGACGCCAACGCGGCGTGCCATGCTATTGCGACGTCGTGTCGTGCGTTTGGTGCGATCGATATCATGACGGCGATCGAGCAGTCGCACGAGGCGCGACTGTGGGCCTTGCGACATGCGGCGAGTCCTATTCTTGCGCGCCTCGCTCCTCGCGTGCGCTCAATGCAGTTTATCGAAGACGGGTGCGTTCCTCCCGAGCGGTTTGCTTCGTACGTGCTTGGCGTACGTGCAACGCTTACTCGTTTTGATGTGCCCGGCGTGATCTTCGGTCATGCGGGCGATGCGCACGCCCATGTGAACCCGTTGATCGACATGCACGAAAGCGGTTGGCGTGATCGCGTGCGTGGTATTTTCGCTGAGGTATCAGCGCTGACCGCAAGGCTTGGTGGCACGATGTCGGGCGAGCACGGCGATGGACGCCTTCGCGCGCCGACGTGGCCGCAGCTGTGGTCGGCACAAGCGCGCAACGTATTTGCGCAGGTCAAGCTGGCGGCCGATCCGCGCGGCACGTTCAACGCGGGGTGCAAGGTTTCGCGCGCGGGCGATGAATCGATAGCCGACGTGCGCTATGATAGTTCCGTGCCACCGCTCGATCCGCGTGCGCGAACGATGCTCGATGTAATTGAGCGGGATCGTCGTTGGAATCGATTTCGCCTTTCCGACTCTCCTTTACCGGACTTGCATGACGCCCCGTGAATCAGCTGTGGTGCGCGCTCCTCTCGTGACGATTCTCGCGCGTCCGACGTTCATCGCGCCTGCGCATCTGCCGGTTGCGTGGGTTGGCGAGTCGACCGATGGTGAACGTCTCGCGGAGTTCGCCGGTCGGCTCTGCTATATGAGTCAACGCAATCCGGCGCAACGCACCACGCACGAATACCTTGACAACATTAAGAAGCAGGGCCACGGCAGCGTGTTCGAGCACGCATCGTATTCGTTGTTGTTGGAGGGAGTGAGCCGCTCGCTCACGCACGAGCTGGTGCGGCATCGCGCGGGGTTTGCGTACAGTCAGGTTTCGCAGCGCTATGTCGACGAGTCGGCGGCGTGCTTCGTGATGCCGCCTGCGGTGATTGGCGACGCCGCACTCGAAGCAACGTGGTGTGCACAGATGGATGTCGCGCTCGACAGCTACGTGACGTTGATCGACGCGCTGATGTCTCGGTACGGGTGGGTGAATGACACCGTCCATCGTCGCAAGATGGCGCGCGAGGCTGCGCGAGGCGTGCTCCCCAACAGCACCGAGACCAAGATCGTGATCACGGGCAACGCGCGCGCGTGGCGCACGCTGTTGGAGCTTCGAACCAGTGAAGGCGCGGAGTTGGAGTTCCGTCGCGCGGCGATCGCCATGCTGCGCGCACTACGCAGCGAAACGCCGGCATTCTTTAGCGACTTCGACATATACGACGCGGCGGACCGTTGGCCCGCCGCGCGCGTACTGTATCACAAGGTGTAGTGGAGTTCGTCGTGGGGCCCTACGCTTCGACATCCTCGGTCACGCGCGCATGTTCGGCAATGATCTTTGGCGCGGCATCGCCCGCTACTTGCTCGTATCCGCTAAATCGCCGCGTAAATGTGCCGTAGCCGTGTGTGAGTGAAAACAGCTGCGTGGCGTACAGATGCATTTCCGACTGCGGCACGATGGCCCGCACGATGGTGTGCGTGAAATCGGTATCGGTGCCCAAGATGTGTCCACGCCGCGACGACAGGTCGCCCAACACATCACCCAGAAACGCATCGGGCAACGTGATTTCGAGGTGATCGAGCGGTTCGAGAATCACCGGTCGACATTTTGGAGCGACTGTTTTGAACGCTAAGATGCCGGCCATCTTGAACGACATTTCGTTCGAGTCGACAGAATGCGTGGACCCATCAAATACTTCGGCGCGAAAATCGACCAATGGAAATCCGGCAAGCACACCGCGTGCGCATGCTTCCTGAATGCCACGATCCACGGCGGGTATGAATTTTGACGGAATCGCACCGCCCACGATTTTATCGTCAAACAAATAGCCTTCGCCTCGCGGCATCGGACTGAATCGCACCCAGCAATCGCCAAACTGCCCACGACCACCGCTCTGCTTTTTGTGCCGACCTTGTCCTTCCGCTTTTGTCGTAATGGTTTCTCGGAAGGCAATCCGCGGCTTGGACAATTCAGCGCCGACGCCGGACTTGCGTCTGAGCACGGCCATCGCGACTTCCAGATGGCGCTCACCCAATCCGCCCACGATCGTCTCGTGCGTCTCCGGATTGTAGTGCACTTCGAGCGTCGGATCTTCGTCGTGCAATCGATGTAAACCCAGTTGCACCTTTTCTTCGTCAGCGCGTGCGGCGGCGCGCACTGCGAACTGCACCAGCGGTTCGGGAAATGGAATCGGCGGCAGCCGAATCGGATGCTCGCGTGTCGATAGCGTGTCGTTAGTGTGCGTGTTCCGCAGCTTCGTCACGCATCCAAGATCGCCCGCGTGCAGCATCGGCACTTCGATTCGTTCGCGACCGCACGCAATCGACAGATGCCCCAACTTTTCCGTGCCGTCGCGCGTCGCGTTGAACACCTCCTGACCACTGGCCACACGGCCCGACAGCACGCGAAAGTAGCTCACGTCGCCCACATGCGGTTCCGCAAGCGTCTTAAACACCAACGCGGCGAACGGACCGCCGTCTTGCGCGTGCAGCTGAATGGTGTTGTGCCCCTCCGCGCCCGTCAGCGCATGCAGCTCTTCCATCTCGTATGCGTTAGGCATCAACTGCACAAGTTCCGTGAGCAGCGCGCGCACACCGATCATGTTCTCTGCCGACATCGCAAACAGCGGAAAGAGATCCATGCGCTTCATGGCTTCCTTCATACCGTGAATCGCCGCGTCGCGATCAATCTCACCGCCTTCGAGATAGGTCTCCAGCAGCGTATCGTCGGTGGCACTGATCGCTTCGATCAACTCCTGGCGATAGCGCACGAACTGCGCTTCGCACTCGGGCGGAATATCTGCCTCGACAAATTCGCCTTTCGCGCCAGCGGTATACATATACGCCCGCTTCGTGAACAAATTGATGACGCCGCGAAAGTGCGCACCTTCCCCGCATGGTATCTCCACGGGAATCACTTTCGACGTCAGTCGCGCTTTGATCTGGTGATAAATGCGATCGAAGTCTGCGAGCTCTTTGTCCATCATCGACACAACAAACAGCACGGGATCTTGTCGGGCGACGGCGGCGCGAAACATCCGTTCGGTGCCTACTTCGACTCCGCTCGCTGCACCGATCACGCACAGCGCGCCGTCGGCAGCCGTCAGCCCCGCCAGCGCATCGCCGTAAAAATCCAACGATCCCGGCGTGTCGATGAAATTGATCTTGCTATCCATCCACTCGGCGTATGCACAGCCGAGTGAGATGGAATAGCCACGCTCGATCTCTTCGGGGAGATGATCCGTGAGCGCAGTACCGTCTCTGATGGTGCCGTGGCGTTTGCTCGATCCGGCGGCGCAGCACAGCGCATCGACGAGACTCGTTTTCCCGCTCGCGCCGTGGCCGACCACGGCAATGTTTCGAATACCGGCGCTGTCGTAATCCCGCATCGTCTCTCCAGCCCTGAGGACGTCGCGGCCTCCGGGGCTAGAGGTCGTGGGCGGGTCATTGGAGCCGCCACGTATAAGAGGCGACGGAGCAATCGACGTGGCAAGGGGTCAGTCGCCCGACCGCCTTGCCACGTTTAGCCGAATTCAGCCTGCGCTGGGCGCCGTCGCTTGTGACGACTGCATTGCGGAGCGAAGCATCGTCACCGACGTGTAGAGCACCACGACCACCACCAACCACATGACGTATTGGAGTGGGAGCGATTTCACGATCAGCGCGGCGATGAGCACCGCTGGCGCTCCGCCGATGATCAACCCCAGTGAGGCCTTCAGGTCGAAGCGGCGCGTTTTGGTAAAGCGCGCGCTGGCGACCGGCATCAAGAAGGCGCAAGAACCCATCATGATCGGGAATGCCGCTGTGGGGTTCATGCCAAGCATGGAGACGAGAATCAGGCACGGGCCGTACAGACCGATTCCGAGCGTCATCAGAGCCCCGAGGATGAAATTTCCGACGAGCGCGATCACCAGCTTTGTGCCTTCAACACCTTCAGCTACGCCTTGCGCCGGTCCGATCCCAGCGGCTTTCGCCGCCAAGAGGAGCGCCGCGACGAAGAGACAGACGCCCATGCCTCGCTGCACGGCGGTCCTCGACAAGCCGGACACCACGCCGGCGCCAAGCCAGGCACCGAGCGTCGCCGCCGCAATCATGGTGATCAGTGTCTTCGGATCGACCTGTACCGCCTGAATGAAGATGTAGGCTTCGATCAGCGTGGGGATCGTGTGACCGACGTTCAGCGTGCCCGGAATGTTCTCGTCCGGGACGCTCTTAAAAAACCGAAAGAGCGACGTCGTTGGCGCGAACGAGCCGATGCCCAGCGTGTCAAAAAAATTGGTGACAAATCCGATCGCAACGCCAACCGGTGTCGGCGCTATGGCTTCGCTCGATTTTGCAGCGGCCGCGTCTCGGCGCTTCTGCGCGATGGCGGTGCCTAGGGTGAACAGGTGAAAGAGCGAGATGCACCCGAGGGCGACCAGGAGCCACGACTTGGCGTCGAGCGACATGCGGCGAGAGGGCTGCGGGGGAGGTGGACGGGAGATGGTACGATCCGTCGCGGACACGTGATCCGCAACATCGCCGCCCCGGTTTCTCGCCGAAAAAACACACGGGCCGCGATCGTCATGATCGCGGCCCGTGGACTTCTTTCAGACAAAGCAGCGGTCGTTACTCGCTCTCCGTGTCAAATGTGAATGCATCGGCTTCGCGAAGCGAATCCAACCAGTTCTCCACCCCGAGTTCATCTCCAAGCGACTCTCCGGCCCCGCCACCGAATTCGGTAGCATCGGTCAGCGAGAAACTGAGAGCGCGGTCCGCGCCTTCTGGCCAATCGGGCATTCCAAGCCCGGCAGCCACTCGACGCAGCGTAGAGCCACACTCGCCGAGTAATTCGGTCGCGCGTGCTTCCAGCGTCAATTGCGGAATATCGAGATCACGTGTCACCAACCGACCCGTTGTGGAATCTCTCCACGCGGAATCGCCAACCGCACCGCGGCCTGGCCACACGCCGAGATGTCGCACGACACCCGATTGTGCCGCTTCCAACCGTTCGCTTTCGACTGTGGCAGCGAGTGCCAAAGCCAAGGAGAGCGCATCGGCAACACCATACAGCGTGACCACTTCACGCCGCGAGCGCGTACCGAAGGGAAGGACAGGAATCGAATTGACGTGCGCGAGCACCGGCGAATCGTTCGGACGAGCCTCAAGCCGTACGAGGACGTCCATTGGGTACCTCCGGAAAAAGGGAATGCACGAAGGGAGAAGTCCGTCTTCCGTGCGCCGTTCACGGAAAGGACGTGCGACCC
The DNA here is from genome assembly GCA_025356185.1 of Gemmatimonadaceae bacterium. Classification (GTDB taxonomy): domain Bacteria; phylum Gemmatimonadota; class Gemmatimonadetes; order Gemmatimonadales; family Gemmatimonadaceae; genus Gemmatimonas. Next base: position 2,467 of record JANXUN010000131.1, on the reverse strand, counting down.
CATCAACCAGCAACGAACCGTTCATCAGGGCCCTCCGTTGCTACGAGGAGACGACCGCTTCCCCCTCAGGTACAGTCGAGGAAAGCCAGATGGCGCCAAGGAGCGCCACGCCTAGTGATACTCCAATGGCAACCGCACTGGCGGTGTTCCCGGTCACCGAATAACCAATTCGTAACGCGGCCGGTACAAAGCGCGCGGAGAGTAGTACGTAGAGCAGCGCGGCCACGAGTGTGAAGAGCACGCGTCCGATGCCGCGTTGTGGCAAAATGAGGAGCGCCAACACAAAGCCCCACGCTGATGCGATGATGATGTGATGCAGATACCCGACGCCAACGGACGTGAGTGGCGCCGCTGTCGCTGATACCCCGAACTGCTCCAGTAGGCCACGGCCGGCCAATCGGAATACCCAGCTTGTCTCACCGGCTCGGCGTCCGAGTCCCACGAGCGCGCCGCCCGTGGCAATCGTGGTCAGGGACCCTGCAGTGAGCGCATCGTCGACCAGCGATCGTGTCGCGTCCAAAGCGCGCGATTCGTCACGTGCGGAGGTACCATTTTCCGTCATCGGAGAAAGCAACCAAGTGCGCCTCTCACGCTCAAGGGCTTTGCGAGTGATCGTTGACGATAAGTCGAGTGTATCGGTTAACGGTGCGTGCTCTAGCTCGTCCAACCTGCTGACGTGTCGTCCTTCCCGGTCCCCAGCCGAGCTTTTATGCACCGTTTTCCGATCACTCAATCGCGCAGCACGACGACGAGACCGATGGCGCTGATGACCGCGCTCGCTGGCGTTATGATGAGCGCCTGCGCGCCGTCGCATTCAGGATCGTCCCGAAGTGCTGTCCGCATGCCGTCGGCGTCAGAGATCGCCGCGCGTGAGCAGACCGCTGACCAGCAAGTGCAGCATGTGCTGAACCGACTTGCCTTCGGTCCGCGTCCCGGTGATGCAGCCATGGTTCGAGCGATCGGCGTCGATGCGTGGATCGCGCGCCAGCTCGAACCCGAGCGCATTGACGACAGCAAATTGACTGGCTTTCTCGGACAGTTCGCGTCGCTGTCCAAGGGTGGCGAAGAGTTAATGGCGCAGTATCCGCCGCCAGGTGTGCAGCTCGCGCAGATGGCGCGGCAAAATGGCGGCATGATTGCGCCAGCCGACTCGATGAAATTGCGCGAGCAAGGCCGTCAATCCTTTGCGTTTTTAGGAGAGATCGCCACGAGTCGCGTCGCACGCGCCGTGATCAGCGAGCGACAGCTCAACGAAGTGATGGTCGACTTTTGGGAGAACCATTTCAACGTGTTTGCAGGGAAAGATCGCACGCGCTATTTCCTTCCTGAATACGATGCGCAAACGATTCGTCCGCACGCGCTGGGCAAGTTTCGCGATTTGCTCGGTGCGGTCGCCAAGAGTCCCGCGATGCTCTACTACTTGGACAACTGGCAAAGCGTCGCCGACAGCGGTCAGCCGACGTTGCGAACGCTCACGGTCGCGCAACGTCGCGCAGTACAGCGTCGAGCAGTGGCGGCGGTACAGGCCCGTCCACAGGCCGCGCAGCAGTTAGCACAACTGGCGCAACGTAAACGCGGACTGAACGAGAACTATGCGCGTGAACTGATGGAGCTGCACACGCTGGGCGTGGACGGCGGGTACACGCAGCATGATGTGGGAGAAGTTGCGCGTGCACTGACGGGATGGACGCTGTCGCGCGGCGCGAACGGCGGCACATTTCTCTTTCGTCCTGAAGCACACGACGCCGGCGCGAAGAAAATCTTAGGACACGACTTTCCTGCAGGACGCGGCGTCGAAGAAGGTGATGCGGTGCTCGATATTTTGGCGAAACATCCGGCAACCGCGCGCTACATCGCGACCAAGCTTGCGCGTCGTTTTGTGAGTGATACGCCACCGCCCGCCTTGGTGGCGCGCGCTGCCGATACGTTTCTTGCAACTGACGGCGACATGCGTGAAGTGCTGCGCGTAATTGTCACCAGCCCCGAGTTTTTTGCGACGGCTGCGTACCGCGCAAAAGTGAAGTCGCCGTTTGAGTTGGTAACGAGTGCGCTGCGCGTGATGAATGCCGGCGCCGATGCGACGCCGCGCACGACGCAGTTGGTGAGTCGTCTTGGCGAACCGATTTACGGACATCAGGCACCGAACGGGTATCCTGAGGTTGGCGATGCGTGGATGAACACGGGCTCGATTCTCAATCGCATCAACTTTGGACTCGCGGTCGCATCTGGACGCGTGCCAGGTGTGCGACTAACCGATTGGCCGGCCGGACCGACGCTTGCGGCGTTGCCGCGCGAGCAGCAGGTCGACGGGGTGATTCGCGAGCTGCTTGGAGGCAACGCGTCGAACGATACGCGACAGGTGTTGCTGACGGGCACGAATCCATTCTTGCAAGCGCGCGGATCTGCAGCGGACTCACTGGGTATCGACGATGGTGATGCGACGATGACTGGCGGCAGTGCGGACATG
>JANXUN010000666.1 GCA_025356185.1 Gemmatimonadaceae bacterium | reverse complement strand
GCCCCGCGAGATTCCGCTAGCGATGGTCGCAGGGGGCAGGAACTGAGACAGGTGGCAGGAAGCAGAGTCTCGATGAACTGCCTGCAACCTCCCTGCCATTTCTCATGCACTTCGCGAAGATTGCATGCGATGATGAGAGGACTCACGCTCGACGCGCACGGCGGCCTGGATCAGCTCCGTTGCCGCACCGACCTGGCCGTGCCACCGCTGGCACACGTCGGCGACGTACGCGTGCGCATGCACGCCGCGGCGCTCAATCGACTCGATCTATGGGTTTTGAGCGGCATTCCCGGCGCCAAAGTGCAGCCGGGGTGGGTACTGGGCTCCGACGGCGCGGGCGTCATCGAGGCGATCGGCAGCGCGGTCACGTCGATCGCAGTTGGTGACCGCGTCATGATCAATCCGGGCATTGTCGACCGTAGCTGCCAGTGCGAATACTGCCGAGATGGCGATCAGCCGCTTTGCCTCACGTACGGCATCCTTGGCGAACACCGATCGGGCACCCTCGCTGAGTACGCGGTGGTGCCTTCAGAAAACGTGCGTCGCATCTCGGACTCCACCTCGTTCGAAACCGCAGCCGCGTTTCCGCTGGCAACGCTCACCGCGTGGCGCATGATCGTGTCACGCGCGCGGGTGACGCCCGACGATCAGGTGCTGATTTGGGGGATCGGCGGTGGAGTAGCGCTGGCCGCGCTGCAAATCGCCAAGCATATCGGCGCTACGGTGTGGGTGACGTCGGGGAGTGCCGATAAACTCGAGCGCGCAAGAGTGTTAGGTGCCGATAAGCTGCTGGACCACAACACCCCTGAACTCGGTCGCGCGATTCGCGCTCAGACGGCCAAGCGCGGTGTCGATGTGGTTATCGATTCCGTCGGCGAGGCGACATGGTCTCAGTCGCTGGTGGCACTGGGAAAGCGTGGTCGCCTGGTGACCTGCGGCGGCACCAGTGGGCCGCACGTGCAAGTCGATGTGCGCCGTATGTTTTGGAATCAGTGGACGCTCATGGGATCGACGATGGGCAACGACGGCGAGTTCAGTGCCGCCGCCGCACTGTTCGACACGGGCGCGCTGCAGCCGCCGATTGATTCGGTGTACGATCTGGAAAACGGACAGGACGCCTTTGCGCGGCTCGCCTCGGGCGCGCAGTTCGGCAAAGTTGTCGTGCGGATCTAGCTCGCACACGCATGGCGGCTGACTCTGCCCGGTTTACCGCCGACGAGGAGCGCTCGATTCGCGACGCCGCAGTCGCAGGGACGGCACCAGAGTGTCCCCGCTGCGTAGTACGCATGACGCACCGCGAAATCGGCGGTGGATCGTTTGGTCTCGGCTATCACCGTCAGCGCGAGTGGCTGCTTTGTCCGTCGTGCAAACGGAGTGTCATGTACGATCGCAAACGCGGTACGCGTCTGTAGCACCGGCACCGTCGTTGTTGCGTTTCGGTCAGCACGCTACCTTTCGCCCGTCTGCAGGGACCCATGCGCGCCCATGTTCGGCGCCCTTTTGCCCGTGATGCTCGCTTTGTTTCAACCTCCGACGTCCGACTCTCTGTCGCTCGCGCAGCAGGCAGCGACCCAAGCCGCGCAGCAAGCGGCGACAACGACCGGCGCGGCCGATGCAACGGTCGCATCGACATTCACTGAGCGTCTCGAGCACAGTTTCGCCATGCTCGGCGAATTCGTGCCGGCGCTTTTTGGCGCGCTCGTCATTCTGTTTGCCGGTTATCTCGTCGCCAAAGTCGTTGAAAAGGGCGCGCAAAAGGTATTGCGTCGCGTGCGCTTCAATCAGCTGCTCGAACGCGGTGGTGTCATGCACGCCGTCGAGCGCTCAGGTTCGCAGATCAATCCATCGAAGGTCATTGCGAACCTACTGTTCTGGTTCGTCATGTTCGCCGTGTTGTTGATTGCTGCCAACGCGATCGGATTGGAATCGCTTGCGAACGTCTTCTCTGAGTTGGTGAGCTACATCCCAAGCGTGATCGCGGCGATCGTCATCATCATTTTGGGAATCGTGTTGGGCGGATTTGTTGGTGGACTGATCATGGCGTCGGCGGGTGGTTTGCACGGCGGTCCGTGGTTGGCGCGTACGGGACGTGTTGGCGTCATCGTGCTCGCCGTGTTTATGGCGCTACAAGAGCTGGGCATAGCCACCGACATCGTTACGACGGCATTCGCGATTCTTTTTGGCGCGGTGGCGATGGCGCTCGCGTTGGCATTCGGTTTGGGCAATCGCGATCTTGCCGCGGAAGTCACGCGCGAATGGTACGAACGCTACCGTGCCGAACGAAAAGCGATCGACGAAGAAGCCGCGGCCGCAGAGGCCGAGGAGCTTGCCGAAGCCGCGTCGGACGACGCCTCGGATGCTGCTGCCGACGCTTCTGCAAAGACGGCCAGCGCGATTCGCGCATGACGCGTCGCGTACCACTTCATGTGCTCGCGCTGTGTGTAATCGCTCGTAGTGGGCCCGCGAACGCGCACGCGCAAACAAAACCAAAACGTCCGGTATCAACGACGACTGCATCTCCCGTACGCGATTCGCTCGAGACTGACTCGGCGACGCGCGCATTTCTCGAGGCAGACGAGCGATTTTTCTTGCGTCGACTTTCGGCGCAACGCGCTGTCTATCTCAAGCGCGCGGGGTGGGCCGACCTCGGAACGCGGTGCAATCCTGGCGCGCTGCGCGTTTTTCCGCGCGATACCACGCCCTTGCAATTGGATTCATTGCAGAAGCTCGTGCAGCATATGGAGCAGACGATCATCGGACGTGGCGCCGGAAGTCGGCTCGATACGCCGATTGCGCAGCAACTCTTGCGCACCATTGTGGGTTGGGAAGCGGGGATCGATCGGCCGTATTGGGATACCGATGAAAAGCGCTCGCGAAGGGCTGTGGCGACCGGTCTCACGGGCGACGTGCCAGATCCGAAGGGTCCAGGGTGCTTAGCCTCGCCGCTTGCCACCGATACGGTGACCTTTGTGCTTCCCGGATTCACCACTATGGAGTTTCCGAAAGCGCCGCGTCCGCGTGTCAAAGCGTACTTTGGCCCTGAGGGTCAGCGGCATGCGCGCGATGAATTTTTCACGGCCGTCGGTAGCAAAGATCCGACGGCTGATTTGTCGTACACGATCATCGCGCCGATCGTGATCTGGAGAGAGTGGGCACTGGTGGGTGTTGATCGACCACGCGAGAAAGGCGGCGTGGAAGTCGGCAAGGCCAGCAACGGTGGCGCGGTGTATATGTTGCGCCGCGTCGGCACGCAGTGGCGGTTATTGGCGATCGTACGCAGCTGGGGCTCGTAGGATCGAGAATCGCTTTTTGTAAGTTGTTGTTTTATTTGGGTTTACGCGCGGACCGCTACGTTGATTTCGGCGGCTTCGCCATCTAGATTTCTGTGGCTGTAGCCTCGCTCCGCGACGCCACTTGCCGGACTCTTTTCCCGCCGCGCCATGACCGCACCGAACGCCCGCGAACGCATTCTTCCACGCCTCATTGATGAAGAGGTAAAAGAGTCGTTCATCAATTATTCCATGAGTGTCATCGTCTCGCGTGCACTACCCGACGTGCGAGATGGCCTCAAGCCCGTTCATCGTCGCGTGTTGTTCGCGATGAACGAGTTGGGATTATTGCCGGGACGACCCTTTAAGAAATCGGCGACTGTCGTCGGTGATGTGCTGGGCAAGTATCACCCGCACGGTGACAGCAGTGTATACGACGCGCTCGTGCGCATGGTGCAAGATTTTTCGCTGCGCTATCCGCTTGTGGATGGCCAAGGAAACTTTGGCTCGATGGATGGCGATAACGCTGCGGCGTATCGTTACACCGAAGCGCGGCTCACGCGCATCGCTGTCGAAATGCTGACCGATATCGACAAGAGCACCGTCGATTTCGCACCCAATTTTGATGATCGACTGCAAGAGCCTCGCGTGTTGCCGTCGGGCATTCCGAACCTGCTCACCAACGGTTCGTCGGGCATCGCCGTCGGCATGGCGACCAACATTCCGCCGCACAATTTGCGTGAAGTTGCGAGCGCAGTCGTTGCGCTGATAGACAATCCGGACTTGGAACCGTCCGATCTTCGCAAACTCGTGCAAGGCCCGGACTTTCCAACGGGCGGATACATCTACGGTCGCGCCGGCATCGCCGATTATCAGGACACCGGGCGGGGACGCATTGTGATGCGTGCGCGCGCCGTCATCGAAGAAAAAGAATCCAGCGGCAAATCGCAGATCGTCGTAACCGAAGTGCCGTATCAGTCCAATCCGGCCAAGCTCGTTGCGGATATCGCCGAGTTGGTCCGTGAACAAAAGTTGACTGGCATCAGCGCGTTGCGAAATGAGTCTGATCGCGACGGTATTCGCATCGTGATTGAGCTCAAACGCGACGCGATTCCGCGTGTGGTGCTCAATCAGCTGTACAAGCATACGTCAATGCAAAGCACGTTTGGTGTGATCATGCTGGCGTTGGTGCCCGACGTGAACACGCGGCAGTTGGTGCCCAAGGTGCTGACACTCAAGCAGTGTCTTGAGCATTACATCGCGCACCGGCACGAAGTGATTGTGCGGCGTACGCAGCACGATCTCGATGATGCGCTCAAGCGCGAACACATCTTGGAAGGTCTCAAGATTGCGGTCGACAACATCGACGAAGTGATCGCGATGATTCGCGCCGCGCAAGACACGCCGACTGCGAGCGCGCAGCTGCAAGCGCGCTTTGCATTGAGCGAGTTGCAAGCAGAAGCGATTCTCAACATGCGTCTCGCGAAACTCACCGGCTTGGAGCGCGACAAGCTCGAAGAAGAACTGGCCGAGCGGCGCGCATTTATTGTCGACATGCGCGACATACTCGCGTCGAAGCCACGGCGCAGTGGCATTTTCAAAGGTGAATTGCTTGCGCTCGTGGACACGTACGGCGACGATCGTCGTACCGAAATTGTCAGCGACGACGGCGAGTTCTCCATCGAAGATCTCATCGCCGACGAAGAGATGATGGTCACCATCACGCATGGTGGCTACATCAAGCGCACGCCAGTGTCGTTGTACAAGCGGCAAGGACGCGGCGGTCGCGGCAAGTCCGGCGCGGATCTCAAAGAGCACGACTTTATCGAACGAGTCTACGTGGCGAGTACGCACACGTACATGCTCATCTTTACCGACGACGGGCGCTGCTATTGGCTCAAGGTGCATGAGCTGCCACAAGCGGGCCGTGCAACGCGTGGCAAACCAATTGTCAATCTGATTAACGTGACGCCCGATACGCGCATTCGTGCGATCGTAGTCACGCGCGAATTTTCCGATACGGAATTTTTGCTGTTCTGCACCAAGCACGGCACGATTAAAAAGACCGCATTGTCGCAGTACAGCAATCCGCGTGCGACGGGCATTAAAGCCATCAAGATTGAAGATGGTGACGAACTCGTTGATGTGCAGGTGACGGCCGGCAACAACGACGTCGTGCTCGCAACGCGTCACGGATTGTCGCTGCGCTTTCACGAAAGCGATGCGCGCGAAATGGGTCGCGACACCACAGGCGTAAAAGGCATCGAACTGCGTCCATCCGACGAAGTGGTTGGCATGGTCGTCATCAAGCGCGAATCCACCTTGCTGGTCGTTACGGAAAAGGGGCTCGGCAAGTGCTCGGAAGTCAGCGAGTATCGTGTGCAAAAGCGCGGTGGCAAAGGCATTCTCACGCTTAATCGCACGGTGAAAACCGGTGACGTCGTTGCGCTGATGGAAGTGGTGCCCGAAGACGAGTTGATGTTGATGACGCGTCAGGGTATTGCGATTCGCAGCAAGGTGTCGGAGATCCGCGTCACGGGTCGCGCGGCGCAGGGCGTGAAGCTCGTCGCGCTCGATGAGAACGATGTCGTGTCGGCTGTTGCCCGAGTCATTCCCGACGACAAAGACGACGTCGAAGGCGATACGAGCGAGAGCGCCG
>JANXUN010000649.1 GCA_025356185.1 Gemmatimonadaceae bacterium | reverse complement strand
GACGCCGTTCCGCGATTGCTATCCGAACGATGGGGGCACAACTAAGAGTCTATCGTGAACTGAATTCCGTCGTCTGAAATTCGACGCTCATGCTCGCGGCAGCTTACCACGTCGCGTCGCGCCCCTGAACGCCGACGGAGTACTTATCCAATGATTTACGAAACGCCATGGTCAGATGACTACGGCTGCAAAAACCGAGGTCGAGCGCGAGTCGTGAAAGTTCGTCGGTGGTTGCGCGCACCCTTGGCTTCATTGATGGTGAGCAGGGATGATGGGTGTACTCCCTGCGCGCCTTCTCGATTGAGGATTGCGGCATAAGTCCAAACGATCGCACTGGAGTACCTTGCACGGACGACGCGATGGAACGCGACGGCACTCTGCCTCAACCACGGCGCCATTGTCCGGGATGACTGTTTTGCGGGTTTTCGCACTGCTTGCGTTTGGTGCCGTCACCGCGTGCGGGAAAAGCACACACACGCCGAAGACCGCGCCCGTCACGGGCGCCGACCGCGTGCTGATTGTGGTCAACTCGCAAAGCAGCGCGGGCGAGCAGGTCGGTGAGTATTACCGGACCCATCGTGCCATCGCGCCCTCCCATGTACTTATTGTGAGCACAGACCTTGGCGACGAAATCAGCGATTTGGATTTTCGGGCGAAGATTCTCAAGCCGGTTCGCGACAAACTGGATTCACTTCCGGTGCGCATCGACTTCATCGTGCTCACCACAGGCATCCCGATTCGCATTGGCGGAGGGCGAGGGTACAGCGTTGACGCAATGCTCGCTGGAATGAATCTGCCGATTCCACCCATGGTCGGATTCGATTCCGTCTGGCTCACGCGCTACCGCAATCCGTACTACAACGCCGTCGAACCGTTCAACAGCGATCGTTTTGGCATGTACCTCGTTACGCGACTCGATTGCGGTCAACTCGCCGAGTGTCTCAACCTCGTCGATCACGCCGACTCCGCAAAAGCGGTGAGCGGTCCATTCTTTTTTGACGCGATGCCTCGCACAACCGGCGACGATGGCTACGCGCAAACGAATCGGCTGCTGTACAACGCGGCGGCGCGACTGAAAGGTCTCTCACTCGATGTCACGATCGACAGCACGCGGACGTTTGTTGCGCCGACATCACCGGTCATGGGCTACAGCAGTTGGGGCAGCAACGACGGCGCGTTCAATGTTGACGCTTATCATGCGGTGCGTTTTTTGCCGGGCGCACTCGCCGAAACATTTGTTTCCACTAGCGCACGCACGTTCGGCCCAGTGACCGGCGGACAGAGTCGCATTGTCGATCTTATCGCGCAGGGCGTGACCGGCGTGAAGGGATATGTGAGCGAACCGTACACGTTTGCATTAGCGAACCCCGACATTCTCTTTGATCGCTACGTTCGCGGATTTACTCTGGCCGAGTCGTTCTACGCCGCGTCGTACATGGTGCTGTGGAAGGATATTGTCATCGGTGATCCCTTGTGCGCGCCGTATGCGGCCCTGCGACCGCGATCCGTTGAAGGCCAGACGACGCATTGATAGCGTCACGGTTCAATGCGCGGTCGACACGTCTTCGCTCGTTTGATCGCACTACAATAACGATCCCCGCAAAATTGCCGTGGCCACTTCGAAATAAATGATGAGCCCCGTGACGTCTACGAGCGTCGCGACAAATGGAGCAGACGCGCTCGCCGGGTCGAAACCCAGGCGTTTGAGAAGAAACGGCAGCATAGAGCCCGCCATCGAGCCGAAGGTTACTACCCCCACTAACGCGCATCCCACAGTCAGTGCGACCAGCCGAAAGTTGACGCCGTAGTCGTACCAACCAAAACTCTGCCAAATCAGAATACGAATTACCCCAACGCTGCCAAGTACGACACCGAGCGTCAGTCCCGTTGGCAACTCGCGCAGTGCGACACGCCACCAATCTTTGAGCGTGAGTTCCCGCAACGCGAGGGCGCGGATAATCAACGATGTCGCTTGCGAACCGGAGTTACCGCCGGAGCTAATAATCAGCGGAACGAACAGCGCGAGGACGACGGCCTTCTCGATTTCGCCTTCGAATTTGCCCATCGCCGTTGCGGTGAGCATTTCCCCCAAGAAGAGTGCCGTTAGCCAACCCGCGCGCTTTCCGATCATCCCCCAAAAACCAATCTGCGTGTACGGAATATCGAGCGCTTCCATACCGCCAAATTTTTGCGCGTCTTCAGTTTGTTCGCGCACGAGTGCGTCGATCACATCGTCGACCGTCACGATGCCGATCACGTGACCGCCGTCATCAACAACTGGTACCGCCAACAAATTGTACTTTGAGATAACGCGCGCGACATCTTCGCGGTCTGTTCGCGGTGCCACCGACAACGGTACACGTCGTTCGCCGACGTCGCCGAGCTGTGTTGTTTGTTCAGCGAACATGAGCTGCCGCAACGACACGACGTGCACAAGCTTCTGCGACGCCGGATCTAGCACATAGATCGCGTAGACTGTCTCTTTGGCGCGACCAACATCCCGGATGTTTTGCAGCGCTTGCGCGACGGTCCACGTTGCTGGCATTGACACGAATTCCGTTGTCATGATGCCCGCAGCCGTGTCAGCGGGAAATTTCAGCAGGAGCGCGAGCGATTCTTGCGTGACGGGATCGAGCTGTTTGAGCAGACGCGGACGCGCTTCGTGCGAAAGTTCGCGGAACAGATCAGCTTGACGGTCCGACGACATCGCATCAATGAGCGCGCTGATCGTTCCATCCGGCATGTGCGCGATGATATCGCATCGATACTCGGCGAGTTCCGGCTCGTCGAACACTTCCACGGCCAAATCGAACGGCAATACCGCCATTAACTTTCCACTCGCATCAGGCGGCAACTGCCGCAGCGCGTCTGCCACATCTGCAGCGCGCATTCCTGATAACGCCGCGGCAAGTTCACTCGGATCTTTGTGCAACAAATACAGCAGCTCGGGAATTTGCTGGACTGTATTGCTCATGGGCGCCTCGAGTCAGTTGGTGAACGATGTGCGCGCTTGCGGCGCGAAACTGCTGGCCTAACTTGTACATTTTCACGCCACGCCACGCCACGCCACGCACATCGCTAATGAGACTTGCGACTCAACACTCACTGCGCCTGTTCGATGTTTCGTAAAACGTGCTGTTCGATTGCGTCGGTGGCGCTGATCCCGATGATCAGCATCGCCGCATCTGCGCAGCCACCTGCAGATTCCGCGCACACCGTAGCTCTCCAGCAGAGTGCCGGTTCGGCGATGTGGTCACCGCAAATACTTGGTACGCAAATCAACGTGATCGGTCAGCGGCTTGCGCCATTTCACAGCCCTTACAGCGGAGCGAACAGCCTCCAAGCCGCCGGTGATCACGCGCTAAGTCACGTCTACGGCGCGTATGTCGGCGCAGTGCCGTTCGCATGGGGTGCCGACGAAGCGCGTCAAGTGCGTGTGGAAAGCTACCTTGATGTTGAGATGTCGCGCGGTCACGGCGTCAGCAACGCCACCGGGCTTGCCGGAGTAACTAATGGCGACGTGTTGCGAGCGGGCACTGCGGATCTCGGCAACGGTCCGTACGTGGCGCGCCTATTTTTGCGAATTATTGCGCCGCTCGGTCGTGGCGCCGAAATCGACACCTTGGCGCGCGGTGCTGATCAGATCGGCCGCGCCGTGAGCGCGAGCCGGTTTGAGATTACGGCAGGAAAATTTGCTGCGAGCGATCTGTTTGATTTGAACCGCTACGCCAACAGTGCGCGATCGCAGTTCATGAACTGGGCGTTGTTCCAAAACACTGCTTGGGATTTCGCCGCTGACACGCGTGGATACACCAATGGCGTGGCGGTTGCGTTCGTATCGCGGCATATGTCGCTTCGATTTGGCTCGTTCCAAATGCCGACTCAGGCGAACGGAAATAAGTTTGATTCTGACTTGCGGTGGGCACGCGGCGACAACGTCGAACTCACGGTAATCCCCCCAGGTGGGCATGCTCCTGTTCTCCGGCTGTTGGCGTACCGCAATCATGCGCGCATGGGCAGCTATGCTGCCGCGCTCGCGGAAGCGGCGGTCGTGGGCGGACGACCTGACATCGTCGCTGACGATCGCCCCGGTCGCAGCAAGAGTGGATGGGGGATCAATATCGAGCAGCCAGTTGCCGATCTCGGCGAAACCGGCTTTTTCGCACGTTTGGGAAGCAGCGACGGAGCGAACGAGTCGTTCGCGTTTACCGAGGTCGATCGGCATGTGAGTGTTGGATTCCAAGCGAGCGGCGGACACTGGGCAAGACCAGACGACCGCGTGGGTGCCGCCTTTGTGCGGCACGACATCGCGACGATTCATCAACAGTATCTCTCTGCCGGCGGTGTCGGTTTCCTGTTGGGTGACGGGCGTTTGACGTATGGCGCTGAACAAATCGTTGAAGCGTACTATCGCGTGCAACTAGGCTCACGCATCGAAATGAGTCCCGATATTCAATTGATTCGGAACCCGGGATACAATCGTGATCGAGGCCCCGCGAAAATCGTCGGCATGCGCCTAAACTTTCAATACTGACAAACGAGAGTCACCGCTCGTTATTGTGCTTTTCTCCGTTCGAGAGCGGGGACACAAATACGCGCACGGATGTATCGCGATCGCCGCCATACCCGTGAACTGCGAGTCGCGCTGTCGAGCCAGCGACTTCACGCAACGTGTCAATGGTAAATCGATAGCAGGCCGCGCCGAACCGGCCGAGCCGCTTTGAGAAGCAGAGCGATTGACGCGACGCATCACCAAGCGTGCCGTCGAAATACCATGACGCATTGCGCACTTCTTGATGCTCAAGGCGCATACTGCCGTTGCCGTCTTGTACCAAATGCAATCGCGCGTGCGCAAAATACCCGTTTTCACGCAGCACCCAGATTGAGGAATCGGCAGGCGATGTGTTCTCCACATCGATCCACTCGCCCACTAACGACGAGGGCCGCGTGTATCCGTGCGCGCCGCCGAGATGCATCGACGCGCAGCCCATCACCATGATGAGTGTTGCGAGCGTGAGCGGTGTACGTACCCAACGTTGCCGTGTGTTCATAGCGCAATTCCGAGTGAGATGCGCTCGCGATTCGCGAGCGTGAGATAGAGCACGGGCAGTCCAAGGAGCACGAGCAGTGTTGCCGAGATCAGCCCTCCGATGATCACGACCGCGAGCGGGCGCTGCGTTTCCGAGCCGATGCCGTGCGAGAGGGCCATTGGTAACAGCCCCAGCATGGCGAGCAGCGCTGTCATCAACACCGTCCGCATGCGCAGCAGAGCGCCGTTCCACACCGCGTCGAACGCCGTCGCGCCAGCGGCACGCATATCGTTGAACACGGTGATCATGACGACACCGTTCAACACCGATTGCCCAAACAGTGCGATGAATCCAATTGCGGCTGACACGCTGAGCGGAATTCCAGTGACGAGTAGCGCAAGAATTCCGCCGACCATCGCGAACGGCACGTTCGCCAAGATGAGCAACGCATGCTTCACTGAGCGGAACGCATTGAACAGCAGAATGAATATGAGGAACACGCTAATCGGCACGATGTAGGCCAACCGCGACATCGCGCGCTGTTGATTTTCGAACTCGCCGCTCCACGTGACGTAGGAGCCCAACGGCAACGCGATTGTTTTCACGCGCTCCTGCATTTCTCTTACAACGCTTCCCATGTCGCGTCCGGCAATAAATACGCCCACTGCTTTTACCTTTCTTCCATTCTCTCGGCTGATGTTCATGCTGCCGCTGCTGACGTGCAGGTCAGCGACATCGGAGAGTGGAATGCGCGCGCCGTCAGGTGTGTCGATGAGAATGCGATCGAGTGCAGTGAGCGCGCGATCTGAAGGACTGAGTCGTGCGACGACGCTAAAGTGTCGTTCGCCTTCCCATAATTGAGTGGCGGCTTTTCCGCCGAGTCCGATTTCCATCTGGTCCTCGATGTCGGCAACGTTGAGTCCGTATCGTGATGCGCGCGCGCGATCGATGTCGAGTCGTGCCTGCGGCACTTCGCCCGCGCGATCGATGTACGCCCGCGTGACGCCGCGTACATCTGCGACCTTGTCGAGAACTTCTTGCGCCGTCTTTCGCAGCACCGTGGGATCGTCGCCAAACACTTTCACCACCACTTGTCCGTCAATCTGCGAAATGCTCTCGAGTACGTTGTCGCGAATCGGCTGCGAGAAACTTGTCTCTATGCCGGGCACGACTTTGAGTGCGTCGTCCATCGCGGCAATGAGCGTTTCTTTGCTTTGTCCCGGGCGCCACTGCGACTGCGGCGTGAGTCCGACAAACACCTCGATCATGTTGAGAGGCTTGGGATCGGAGCCATCTTCTGGTCGACCGGCCTTTGAGACAACGGTGCTGACTTCTGGCACCGTGCGTAACGCGGCGCGAATGCGGCGTGATTGCAGCACCGTTTCGGTAACCGATACGCCGGGCGGCAAATTGACATTGATCCAAATCGTGCCCTCGTTGAGCTCGGGCAGAAATTCGCTGCCAAGACGCGTGGCGAGAACGAGACTCACCGCCAGTGTGATCAACGCAACAGCCATTACTCGTCGTGGTGCCGCCAGCGCCTTCTTGAGTATTGGCTCGTACACGCGCTTGCACGCGCGAACCAGTGCATTCTCTTCGTGCGGTAATATCTTGCGTAGCAGTAGATAGCAGAGCAGCGGCACAAGCGTGAGCGACAATAACAGCGAGCCGATCAACGCCGACGTGATCGTCCACGCCATGGGTGCAAAAATGCGTCCTTCGTGACGCTGCAGCGTGAAGATCGGAATGTTCGCAACGATAATGATGAGCATCGAGAAGAACGTCGGACGACCGACGTCCGCCGTTGCTTCAAGGATCAAGTCACGCCGTTCGGTTGACGTGAGCGCCGTGCGTTGCTCCGATAATCGTCGAAATACATTTTCGACAACGATTACGGCACCGTCGACGATGATGCCGAAGTCCATCGCGCCGAGCGACAGCAGGTTTGCCGGGATGCCGCGCCACGTGAGTCCGATAAATGTCGCGAGCAGTGACAACGGGATCATCGCGGCGACAATCAACGCCGCGCGCAGATTGCCGAGGAACAACAACAGAATCGCCGACACAAGCATCGCGCCTTCGGCGAGATTTTCGAAGACGGTGTGTAGTGTAGTTTCGATCAGCCACGAGCGATCGTAGAACGGAACGACTTGTACGCCTTTGGGAAGGATGGACTTATTGAGCGCGTCGACGCGAGCCTTCACGCCTGTGAGCACATCCGAGGGATTCTCTCCCTTTCGCATGAGCACGATGCCGATCGCGACGTCGTCAACTGAGTCTTGTCCGACGATGCCTTGTCGCGGTATGGCGCTGACCACCGTCGTCGCGACGTCTTTCACAAGAATTGGTGTTGAGCCGCGCGCGGCCACGACGATATTACCGATGTCGTCGGCGGATTTGAGCAGGCCGATGCCGCGCACGAGATATTGCTGCGGACCTTGTTCGACATAGCTCCCGCCTGCATTGGCGTTTCCCCGTCCCAGCGCGGTGAACAGCTGTGGAAGCGAAATGCCGTACTGCCGCAACTTTGTCAGGTCAGGGTTGACTTCATATTGCTTGACCAGACCGCCAAAGCTCACGACGTCGGCCACGCCGGGCGCGAGTTTGAGATATCGCGATACGGTCCAATCTTGAATCGTGCGCAGGTCGGTCGAACTCAATCCATCGCCGCGCAACCGATAGCGATACAATTCACCGATCGGCGTCGAAAGCGGTGCGAGCCCGGGCTGCACGCCAGAAGGAAGATCGGCACTTTGCAATCGCTCGAGGACTTGCTGGCGCGCGAAGTAGTCGGTGACTTTATCGTCGAACGTGAGGACGATGTACGACAGGCCGAACTGCGTGTGCGAAAACATGCGCACGCTGTGCGACAATCCAGCGAGGCTGATCTCAATCGGAATGGTAACCTGCTGCTCGACCTCTTCGGGTGCGTGCCCTGGAAAGAGTGTGATCACGTTCACCTGAATGTCCGAGACATCGGGAAACGCCTCGATCGGCAACGACGCAAAAGCGAGCGCGCCGCCCGCAACGAACAGAATGACCATCAGCGCAACGAACAGCGGTTGCCGCAGCGCGAACTCGATAATTCGTTTGATCATGCAGTGCGCGTTATCAAAGTGCGGTGTGTCACGCTCACGAGCGCGATCTTGAGTGCTGAAAGAGTTGTTCAAACAGAATCACGTCGTTAGTGACGACGTGCTCGCCTTCTGCAATGCCGCTCAGTACGGGCACCATGCCGTCTCGCGGTATGCCCACGCGCACCGCCGAACGGCGCAAGCGTCCGTGACCTTCATCGACAAACACCACGTGCTCCTCGCCGTTGAGCAGAACCGCCGTCGCCGGAACAGCCACACCGCTCGTCGTAGTCGACGACTGTAGTCGCGCCGACGCGAGCATTTCCGCCTTGAGCACGCCGTCATTGTTCGCCACGGAACAACGGACTTTCACCGTGCGACTTACAGGGTCGACAGCGCCACCGATGCTGACAATGCGCCCCGCAAACGTGCGATCAGGCCACGCGCTCGCGCGTAACTCCACCGGCGACCCTTCGCGAACAGACGGCAAGTCGCGTTCAGCGAGATCCAGCACGGCCCACAATCGCGTCGGATCCGTGACGACAAAGAGTGGCGCAAATAGTTGCGGCGCACTCGCTAACATTTGATCGGGTCGCACTTCCTGCCCCGGAGTGATTGTGCGATCAACCACGATGCCTGACAGTGGTGCCCGCAACGGGAATTCGGCACCAACTGTGCTCGAATCGGCGCCGTACATCGAGAGTCTTGCGCTCGCGCGGTCCTGCTCGGTGCGCGCGCGCGCAACATCTGCATCTGCCGCTTGAACATCCTTTTGTGCCGCGACACCGTGCTGAAACAGATCAAGCGTGCGTGCCGCCGTGCGTTCGGCGATCGCAAAGTCAGTTCGCGCGCGGCGTTCATCGGCTTGCGCTTGACCGAAATCTGGAGACGCGATGAGCGCGAGCGTATCGCCTGTGCGCACTCGCTGTCCGACGTTGGCAAACACACGAACCACGCGTCCGCCGAGCGGAGAGAACACGCGGACGGTCACATCCTCGTTCCACACGAGTCGCCCAGACAATCGAAATGAATCCTGCGCAGCCTTCACGGCGGCGGTTGACGCGAGCATCGCTACCTTGGGATCTGATGCGGCAAGCACCAGCCTTGAGCCCTCAACGCCGACGCGATTGTCATCGTCGCCATCGTGCGGAGTTGCGTCTGCGCGATTGCAGCCTGTGACAACGAACAACAACATGGCGCGCGCGATTTTCGCGTGAAAGCGTTGTGCCGACATACCAGTTACCGTTACGTCAAAGAGTCATAGCGGCTTGATGTTGCGTGTGTGTGCCGCATCAGAACATTCGATAAATCGCGGCGCGGATGGTGCTAAAAGCCTGCTAAAACAGGCTCTGCCATGGTCATCACAAGCGGTGAGCGCGAGACTTTTTGCTCATGCATTCACCACGTCAGTTTCAGGTCGTCGCAGCACTTCTTGGCATCGCGATGTCTACGCAAGCGCTCGGAGCGCAACAGGACAGCGTGCGGCTCGCCACATCGCACTCGGTGACGCTGTCGCAGGCGATCGCACTCGCGTTGCGGCAGAACCCCGACGTGTTGATCGCGCAAGCCATGGTCGATTCCGCACGCAGTGAGCAGCGCATCGCACGCGCGTTGCCGAATCCGACGTTGTCCGGAAATCCGAACTCTCCGTATCAATACGCTGCGTCGATTCCAATAGACATCACGCCCGCGCGACGGTATCGCACTCGCGCCGCCTCGCTCGGCGTCGACGCGTCCGAGTCAGACCGACGCGACGCAATTCGCCAACTATCGTTCATTGTGTCGCGCACGTTTTTTGATGTGCTGCTCGCACGCGCAAAGCGATCGCATGCGTCCGATCGCTACGACGCCATGCACCAATTGCTCGTCGCCGATTCGGTCCGTCTCAAGAGTGGCGATGTGCCACTTTCGAATCTCGTGCGCAGCGAATTGGAAATGGCGCACGCCGAAGCCGACGTCGCGCGCGCCGAGGTCGATCTGCAGTCGGCACAAGGATCGCTGCGCGCACTGCTTGGCTTTGCGCATTCGGATTCCGCCTTCACGGTGGTTGGTTCGCTCGATTACAAAGCATTGGAGCCTTCAGGCGACCAACTCGTCACGCTCGCAATGTCCCAACGCCCCGACCGCTTTGCGACTCAACTGCGTGTGGAGCAGAGTCGTGTTGGAGAACGCAACGCGTCGTCGCTGCTACTGCCAACTCCGGTGCTATCGTTTGTGCGACAAAACACGGCACCGTTTGACAATGGACACTTTTATTCGTTTGGCCTGTCGTTTGAGCTACCCAGCCTGAACCTGTTTGGTGGACAGCGTTCACGCGCGGCGGCCGGCAGCGATGCGGCTCGTTTGATGCAGCGCCGCGTCGAACTGCGGCTTGATCGCGACGTGACATCAGCGTTGGCTGAATTCCACATTCAACGAGGCTTGGTCGAACGATTGCGCGGCGGATTGCTCACGCGCATCGACGAGAGTGTCGGCGCAGTGCAGTACGCCTACCGGCGCGGAGCCGTCTCACTGCTCGCGGTACTCGACGCAGTCAAATCACAACAGGAGGCACGATCAGACTACGATCTCGCGCTGCACGACTATTGGGTGAGCGTGTACGCGCTCAACGCCGCGGTTGGCTCTGATGTGTTCGGAGTGAATCGCTAGTCGGGCTGCCAGTCAACCGCCGGAAGACGCAGAGAAAACACGCTACCACCTCCGACACGCGACTCGTGCTGCACCAAACCCGCTTGCAGTTCGGCGAGCTGCCTAGCGATGGACAATCCCAGTCCTGCGCTCCCTGCATCTGGCGCTTCCGAGCGCGGGCGATAAAACGCTTCGAAGATTCGTTCGCGCTCTTCAGTGGGAACCCCGGGGCCGCGATCGAATACGCGCATCACGAGCCATTGCTCTTCACGATTTGCCGTAATTTGCACGGTACCGCCTGCCGGTGTGTATCGAAGCGCGTTGTCAAGCAAGTTGCCGAGTATGCGCAGCGTTTGCACAAAGTCGAAGCGCGCGATGAGCACTGGCTGATCGACTGCGATCGATGTCGTAATGGTGCGCCCGCGCAGTATGCCGTGTGCTCTGCTCACAGCCGCCGCGATCACGTCTTCGGCGGTGTTGAGCGCGAGTTCAAGTGGCACCACTCCCGCTCGTATGCGCGATAGATCGAGCACGTTGGTCACCAATTCAGCGAGACGGTCGGCTTGCCCTTCGATCTCAGCAGCCC
Organism: Gemmatimonadaceae bacterium; assembly: GCA_025356185.1. Classification (GTDB taxonomy): domain Bacteria; phylum Gemmatimonadota; class Gemmatimonadetes; order Gemmatimonadales; family Gemmatimonadaceae; genus Gemmatimonas. The sequence goes on along the minus strand of JANXUN010000649.1, from coordinate 6,171 downwards.
ACGCATTGCCACTCTGTACGCCGGCCTGCGCGAGCAGCTTGATGGTTGTGAGCGGCGTGCTGAAATCATGCGACACCGAAGCAAGCACGACGTCTTTCGCGCGATTCATTTCGCGAAGTGATCGGACCTGCTGCGCTTCTTCGGCAAGGCGAACGCGCTCTATGCCGAGCGCCGCATAGTAGCTGATGGTGGCGAGAAATCGCTGGCGTCCCGCATCAAGCGCGAGAGGCGCTTGTTCTGTGCCGCCAACGATTGCGACGCCAACAAACCGGGATTCGAGAATGAGCGGAAGGCCGATCGCCCGGATCGAACCACTCGGTCGCATGACTTCGAGCGAATCAATTTTTACTGCATCGCCAATCAACGCGGCCACATAGTGATTCGAAATTGCGTCGGTGATGCGTTCGGCGGCGCGGGCGATCTGATCGTTCGTGATGCGTATCGAATCACTGAGCTCGTCCACACTGCTCGTCCAATCTGTGACAGCGGTGCTTCCGTGCAGCGCGCGAATTGTGCACCAGCGGGCGCCTACGGTGGTACAAATGAGCGCGCTGACCGCGTTGAGTGCGTCATCGGGTTGCGCGTGCCGCAACGATTCAGAGCCGAGTCGCGAAAGCGACATCACTTCTTCGGTGCGCATACGCGCAATCGCCGCCTCGGCGCGCGCGCGCGCGACGAGTTCAGTGGCAACAAATGCTGTCGCCATGAACGCTCCTAGCACCAGCCAGTCGAGGGCTTTGCCGACGGACAGCAACTCGTATGGCCGCTGGAAATAGTAGTCGATCGAAAGGAAGCCGAGGACAGCGAGCGTGTATCCCAATGCGCGTCCACCGCTCGCGCTCCCTCCGAGTACGACGAGCAAGATCGCCAATGCGGCGTGTGGTTGTTCGATGACGCCGCGCGTGCCGACGAGAATCGCTGTCGTGAGCCCCATCGCGGCGAGCCACAGCGTCCATCGAAGCAGCGTGCGTCGGTCAGTCATCGGTGAAACCGAGCCGGTAGCCGACGCCGGGCTCGGTGAGTATCACGCGTGGCGATGCTGGGTCTCGCTCAATCTTTCTACGCAAGTACGTGATGTAGACACGCAAGTAGTGCGACGGATTGCCGAACTCGCGACTCCACACCGCGTCGAAGATCTGTTGGTGCGTCACCGCGCGACCCGCATGAATCGCCAGTGTGCGGAGAATCGACCATTCGATGGGCGAGAGATGCAGCATCTGTGCGCCCCTGCGGACGATGCGCTTTGGTAGGTCGATGGTGAGTCCGTCAACTTCGTGAACGGACAAGGTGGTTCGATGCGGGGTCCTTGCGCGTCGAAGTTGTGCCTGAATGCGGGCCAGGAATTCACTCATGCCGAATGGCTTGGTGACGTAGTCGTCGGCACCGGCGGTCAACAGCGTCACCTTTTCCTGCTCAGTGCGCCTTGCCGACATGACCACGATCGGGGCGGTAGAGCCGCGGCGAATTTCACGGCATACTTCAACGCCCTCGACGTCGGGAAGGCCGAGGTCGAGCACGACGAGATCCAGATGCTGCGCCGCCGCAATTGCGATCCCCTCTCTGCCTGTGCTCGCATGCAACACGTGCATCGCACGTTCCTCGAGCGCGCTTGCGACCGTCTGTCGAATTTGCGGTTCGTCTTCGATTAAGAGGATCGTATCGGGATCAGCCATTTGCATAAGCATGGCTCTCGATTCGTGGGGGGGAACCAACCATGCACTAAAAGTCTGCTAAAGCATGTCAGCGTCAATCGCGATATGCCGCACCGCATTGTTCCCATACCCCAGCCGATTCCACTCAACCGTATCCGGCTGCGACGCGCCCGTCGCATCGGTCGCGCGACTGCGCAGCACGAATCGTCCTTTGCGCGGTAACTCGATCTGTACGTGCCACGGCGTCCACGCGTACGCCGATACAGCTTTGCCGAGTGTGGTTGATTGCCACGAATCGCCACCGTCGACGGCAAGTTCAACTCGCGTGATTGGTCCGTTCCCGGACCACGCCCAGCCGCGCACAGTGATATTACGGCCAACACGCGCACCATCACTCGGCGATGTCACAATCGACTTCACGCGCATGCGGTCAACGGGCACGACACCACTCGGCAATTCGTACACATACCGCTGACGCTGAAAATATCCTGTGAACGGCTGCGTGATCGCGTCAATGCGCGTCACCCACTTCACACTCGCCATACCGTACCAACCGGGTACTGCCAGTCGTACTGGTGCACCGTGATGCGGGGACAATGGCGCACCATTCATCATCGTTGCGAGTAACGTTTCGCGACGCATCGCGTCGGCAACAGGAAGTCCGCGCGCGAAGCGCACCTCGCCGACCGCGTCATCACGTTGACCGCTATCAGCAGCGGTCACCAAAATTTCGACGGCATTGTCATGCACGCCCGCGCGCGCGAGCACATCTGCGAGTGATACGCCACTCCATTCAATAGTCGACAGGGCGCCGTGCTGCCACGGCTCGCCCGTTGGAAGCGGGTGCATGCCGAGTCGATCGTTGCCAGCACATTCCATGGTCGCGACAATCGTGCGTTGCGGCATCGCTGCGAGTTCGCTCACCGCGAGTGTGAACGGGTTGTTGACCGCGCCACCAATTTCGATCACATGCTCGGCACGCAGCGACGGCACACCAAAGTTGGTGCGCACGTACGCGTTGGGTTCGGGCGTCGTCGCATGCGAAAGTGCGCGCTCCGGTGTTTCGGCGTTGTACGGGTCGGCGCGAATGACTTCAAGATCGGACATTATCGACGCGGTGGTAGCGGATAGGCGGAGGGTACGGCGTCCCACGGTATTGCGTTTTGCGCTTTCGCGAATCCTACATCGTCGAGATACTGCATAAACGCGCGATCAAATAATTTTTCTGCTCCCGGATGCATGGCGGCTTCACCAGGCAGCAGCGCAACATGAAACTCCATTTTGAGTCCGGGAATCGTTGCACCCACCGCGCGCGACAGCGCGTCGAGCAGTTCGACGGTTTGCGGTTGGTGCGTATAAAACAACATCGAATTCGCACGCGAACTAATTTGGCCGCGATCTGATGGCGACATCAAAGATGGAACCTGCTGCGTCCACAGATTCATGATCACATACACGCGCACCGTTACGTCAGTCATACCGCGTGCGGCGAGTCCGTTTGCCAACTGTTGATAGTCGGCGAACGAAAGCAGTGGCAACACGTTGGTAATCACTCCGCCGTCACCGTGCAAATGTCCATCTAACAACACGGGCGGAAAAATGCCCGGAATCGCCGTCGCTGCTTTGAGCAACAGCGCCGATCGGGCGATGCCCGCGCTGGTCGTATCAAACGCATCGTTCAGCGACCAGACGCGACCGCTGGCTAAATCGTAGTCGGTCGTGCCGACGACGATTTGCCGATCAGCCGTGAACGCGCGCTTGAGATCGTCGCGCACATGTCCCTTGAGACCGTCCGTAATCGACCTATCAAAACGCGCCGTGTTGAGCACGCCTCCCGAGTGGCGCAGCCAGAACAACCAATCGATTGTCGGTGCGGAGCGTTCGGCGGCGCCACGATACAGCGCGCCCAGTGTGTCGAGCGCCGAAACAGACCCTACCAACGCGTACGGCGCCTGCAGCACCCCGGTGCTAATGCCAGTGACCAGATCGAATGTCGGCATGGCGTTGTCGCTGCGCGCACGCCACCCGCGCAAGAATCCGGCACCGAACGATCCCGCGGACCCGCCGCCCGACAACATCAACACGTCGATCCTTTTGTCGCCACGCGTTGCTGCACGCCGCACGAGTCGCGCGATCACGCTATCGCGCGTCGCACGTTCGGCGATCGCTACGGTCGCTACGTCCGATCGCAGTTGCGCAAGCGTTGTTGGCGGACGATGAATCGTCGCGCACGCGGATGTCAGCAGCAGCAACATCGCGGTCGCGGGTCGCATAATGGTACGCATCAGACGGAGACGCGCGCGGGAGTGGCCGCCAGCACGTCGCAGTACATGAATCGCTCGTCACGCAATACGGTTTCGGCGAGCAGTATGGCAATGGGCGCGCGGAACTCTGGGTGCGCCGACACGAAGGTGTGAAACTCGCCGCCTTCACCGCATGGATCGACCGTGTCTGGCAACCGCGCAAGGAATTCATCATCGTAGCGCGCACCGGCGAACGCGCCAGCCAGTTGCATTGTATCGACACACACGAGGTGCGCTATAACGCCGTCGTCGATGACGTGGCGCGCAAGCGTTCTGGTGGGAATGCCCCACAGCGGAAAGCGGCACTGGAGCCCCGTGCGCGCGACAAGTTGCTCACGATACGCGCGCACGTCTTCGAGATACAGATCGCCGAACGCGATTTCGGTAACGTTGGGAAATTGCGCGCTCGCGTCTGCCACGGCCGAGAGAAACGCGGTTTCGTATGCATCGTTGCTGCTGTTTGGCTCTAGGGTGACTTCGATAAGCGGCAGTTGCAGCGCGTCGGCCTGCGCTACGAGCAATTCGCGCCGCACGCCATGAATGCTGATGCGCTCGTATCCCCGGGTCACGCTCGTGAGCAGTGCGACCACATTGACGCGCGGGTCACGACGCAGCGCGCCTAACGCCATCGCGCTGTCCTTGCCACCGCTCCAACTCATCACCACGTCAACGCTCACGATTGCACTCGCTACGTCACTTCACGACTGCAATGCAGTCGATTTCGACGCGTGCGTTGAGCGCAAGACCGGTGGCGCCGAACGCGCTCCGGGCCGGCTTATGCGTCGGAAAGAAACTCGCGTACACCACATTCATCGCGGGCCACTCCTTCATGTCCGCCAGAAACGCGGTGCACTTCACCACGCGATCCATCGACGAACCGGTTTTGTCGAGCACGTTGGCGATGTTGCGCAGCGTCTGTCGCGTTTCGGCTTCGATGCCACCCTTCACCACGGTACCGGTGCTGTCGGTGCCGAGCTGTCCGGCGAGGTAGAGTATGGACCCTACGCGTACTGCCGGTGAGAAGGGATTCGTGGGTGGACCAAATGGCGTGAGGTATTCGATAGTCGGTGGGCGATTGCGCGCGCATGCCGCACATGCGAAGAGGATTGCAAGCGCGGCAGCGTTGCGAATGCGGGTCATGTTGCTCTCCGTCGATTGTTTAGTGAGACGTGCGCGTTGTGCATTGCGATCGCTACGCGGGTTGGAGCGCGTGTTGCTCAACCGTGCCGGACAGTGTGCGCCCGTCAAGATCGAGATATAGCATACCGTCGGTGATGGAGAGCGTGAAACGCATGCGCCGCTCCAGCAATTCGCAAAACGACGCAATCAGATCGCGATCGATCGCATAGAGCGGAATCTCGCTCGAGCGATGAATGCGTTCGCCCGCCAACAATCGTTGCAGCTGCGCGGGCTCGCGATGCGTGTACACGGCAACGCGCGGTGCGGCCTTGGACGCTTTGTGCAGCCGTGCGGCATCCGGCGCGCCGATTTCGATCCAGATTTTCATCGCGCCAGTAAGATCGCGCACCGCGATGGTCGGTTCATCGGGATCAGAAATGCCGCGCGAAAACGCGATGCCGTCGGTGTATTCCAAGCAGTACGCGAACAGTCGCGCGGTAAAGTATTCCGGTGATTCCGACGGATGCATCGCGACGCGCAGGGCGAGCGATTCGTACACCCCACGATCCACGTTCGACAAGGTGATGTCGAACGTGTAGATCGTTGACGTTAGCGCCACGAATTCCCGACGCTAATGCACGTGTGGTTAGCGAACATGCGTGAGCCAACCGAATGTATCGGCGGCGCGTCCGTTGGCGATATCGAGAAACGCTGTCTGCAAAAGCTTGGTGACAGGTCCGACCTTCCCGGTGCCAACTTTGATGTGATCGACGCTGCGCACTGGCGTGAGCTCTGCGGCAGTTCCGGTAAAAAATACTTCATCGGCGGTGTAGAGCATCTCGCGCGGAATCGGCTGTTCGCGAACCGTCATACCTTCGCGATGCGCGAGCGCGATGATGCTGTCACGCGTAATCCCGCCCAACAGCGTGCCGTCGAGTGGAGTCGTGACTACCTGTCCGCGATCGACGAGAAACACGTTTTGTCCTGATCCTTCTGACACCATGCCACTTGGACTCAACGCGATCGCTTCGGCGAATCCGTTCGCGAGTGCTTCCATCTTGATGAGTTGTCCGCTGAGATAATTGCCCGCGATTTTT
>JANXUN010000633.1 GCA_025356185.1 Gemmatimonadaceae bacterium | reverse complement strand
GTGCGGCCCGCTCTTCCGCCGCCGGCAACCGACATGGCGGCGACTTTTCCGGTCATTGTCAGTGAGTCTTTGGCAGTAGACGCTTCTTTCTTTCGATCGACGTCGTTGAGTCGATCACCGGCAGCCACCGCGACCGACTGCATCGGCGCAGCAGCGACTGGCACGGTTTGCGACTGCAATGGTTTTGGGGGCGCTGCCGCCGGAGGCCCGAGCTCGGCGACCGCGTTTGCTCCAGCGCCGGAGACTCCACGCGCAACGCCTCCTGCGACACCGATCGTCTGGGTCGGCTGTGCAGAAGATGGTGCCGACGCAGTCGATGGTGCCGACGCAGTCGAGCGTGCCGGCGCCGATTGCAGCGCGCGCAAGCCGGGCTCGTTACGCGTCTTGGCCAGCGGGCGCGGTAACTCGGCCGCGCGTCGTCCAAGCCGGTCGACTGACTTCTCATCGCGCGCGGATTCCCGTGATTCGGGCAGTGCGGCTGCCTGAGCTCCACCGCTCGCGACGTGCGCGCCTGTAGGAGCAGCGCTCGTCACAACCCGCGCCGCTGCGTCGCTCTCGGTTGACGCACTGGCGGATGGCGGCGATACCGCAGTCGAGATTGTCCGTGCTGCATGATCCACGCGATTCCACACCACGGCGCTCCCGCCAGCCATGACAGCGAGCGTTGCCGCGACTCGCACGCCGGTGGTGCGATACCATGACCAACGCATGGTGCGTTTCGAAGCAACGCGATTTGCCGCGGCAGGAATCTCAACGGCAGACATCTCAATGGCAGGTATCGCCGCCGCCGCGAGAATGCGCGACGCGGCACGCTCGATGTCGCTCGCGGGCACGATGTTGGAAGGCACTTCATCAAGCGCCCGCGTGATGCGCGTCGCGCCAGCGACAAATCCGCGCGCCTCGGCGACGTTGGCCTGACAGTGCGCGCACGAGTTCACGTGATTCGCAACACGCGCCGCGACATCGTCGTCGAACTGATCGTCCAACCAAGTATGAATCGTACCCTCGTCGACGTGACCCTGCCCGTCAAATTCGGCTTCAAGTCGCTCAGACATGCGCGCCTCCCATACCCGTCGCTCCCGATTCGTTTTGCATCGCTTCGTACACCTCGACCAGTCGACGACGGGCGCGTGACAACGTGGTGCCAACCGACCCGACGGATAAGCCGAGTGCAGCGGCGATTTCGTGATAGTCCAACCCTTCCTCCTTCATGAGCAGTGCGACGCGATCGCGTTCGGCCAGTGCATCAACCGCACGCCGCGCGAGCGCGGCTTCCTGCATTCGTTCGACTGACGTGATGTGCGGCTCTTGCACGTCTGCGGCGTGTTCTGTGCGCAGCAGCTCGAGATGTCGGCGTTGTCGCGAATCCCGACGCGCTTCGTCGCGCACGAGGTTGGTCGCGACTGCAAACAGCCACGAGCGCTCGCTGCTCACCGAACCATGCTCTTCGAAATACCGCATCGCGCGCACGAACGTCTCCGACGCCAACTCGTCGGCGAGGTCGCGGTCGCCAAGCCGTCGGGTGAGGTACCGGACGATGGGCGCGTGGTAGGTGCGGAACAGCGTGTCGAGATCGGTCACGCTTGACAGTGACGGGAGAAGGGAGACGGGAGAAGGGAGACGAACTGCGGGAGACGGGAGACGGGAGACTGAAGACGGGAGACGGGAGACGGGAGACGGCCAACCGCTAAATCCCGCTATCACGTTTAAGGGAGACGAACGGCACGAATAGACTTGCACATCCACCGCCCAAGTGAGCAATTCGATGCTATAGCGAAACGTGAGCGCGCTCGTGTAACCTCATGGTACTGCTGATGTTCACTCATTCCTGATCACGCACTCTCAAATGTCCCTGCACTGCTGGTCGTCGGCGCGGTACGCGATTTTGCTTCCCGATGGCCACCGATTTCCGATGTCCAAGTATGCGCTTCTTCGCGACGGAGCGCTGTCATCGGGACTGGTGACACCGGAGAATTTGCACGAGCCGGAGAGAGCGCTCGCTGACGACCTGTTGCGGGTGCATACCCCGGAATACATCGAGCGGGTGACGTCGGGAACGCTGTCCGAAGCAGCCCAACGACGCATCGGGCTGCCATGGAGCGAGGCGTTTGTTGAGCGCGCGTGGCGCGTGGTTGGCGGAACGTGCGCCGCGGCCGAGGCGGCCATGACGCACGGAGTCGCCATGAACTTGGCCGGCGGAACCCACCATGCGTTTCCCGATCACGGCGAGGGGTTTTGCACGTTTAATGATGTAGCGATTGCGATTCGGCGCCTGCAAGCAGTCGGCGCGATTCGACGCGCGGTCGTGGTGGACCTTGACGTGCATCAAGGCAACGGCACGCACGCATGCTTCGCCGACGATGACTCGGTCTACACGTTTAGCATGCACGGCGCAAAAAACTTTCCGTTTCATAAAGTGCCCGGTAGCCGCGACGTCGAGTTGGCAGACGGTATCGAGGATGACGAGTACCTCGATATGCTCGCGCACCATTTGCCTCGTGTTCTCTGCGACGCGCGTGCCGATCTCGTGGTCTACCTCGCCGGGGCAGATCCGCACCAGAACGACCGGCTCGGACGCCTGCAACTTTCGTTCGCCGGGCTTCGTCGACGCGATCAGATGGTACTCTCCGGGTGTCGCGAGATCGGATTACCCGTGTGCATCACCATTGCGGGCGGATATGGTCGCGATGTGCATGAAACGGTCGCCGTGCACTTGGGAACGGTGGAGATCGCATCACGGTTTGCGTAGTACGGCGCCTTGCCCTGCGTGCTATCACGGCGCATCGTGTGGCATGTCACCACACACACCACGGCACATCGTAATCGGCGCGAACGCGCACGCCGAGCTGCACGCCATCATTGCTGCAGCGCGTCCGGATTTGCAGATACGTGGTAACCGATACACGGAGCTCACGGACGACGACTTGGCGTGGGGCGATACCTACATCGGGTTTCGGCGGCCGCCGCTCGCGACCATGGGCAACATTCAGTGGGTGCACTGCACGGGCGCCGGCGTTGATGCATGGCTGCACCCAACCGAGCTATCGCGCGAGATCGTGCTTACGCGTACTTCCGAATCGTTTGGACCCGCAATCGCCGAGTGGGCGTTGTCGCGCGCACTCACGATTGCACAACACATTGTACCGTTGGCGGACGCGCAGCGATCGCATACGTGGGCGCAGCGCGACACTACGCCTCTGCGCGGAGCCAAGGTTCTCGTCGTTGGCACCGGCGACGTCGGCACGCACGTCGCCCGACTGTTCGCGCTACTTGGCTGCGTCGTGACCGGGGTGTCGCGCTCAGGTACCGGCAACGCCGCGGTGTTCACTCGACTCGCGCGCG
>JANXUN010000623.1 GCA_025356185.1 Gemmatimonadaceae bacterium | reverse complement strand
GCGCGCGCCACGGCACCCGCATCACCCGTTTGAAACGCTGGGCCGGACGAGCGCGCACTGGCACATGCAGCGAGCACGACGACGCACACAACCGCAGCAGTCAGCGACTGCGCGCGCGCGGCTAGATGTTTGCGCGAACCTGCGCCTTGCGCATTTTCCACAGGAATCCGTCGGTGTAAAAGTGGATCAGCGACTCGTACACGGCGTAGTAAAACAGCCATCGTGTCGCTGGTAGGCCGAGTAAGTCGAGATCGGCTAACAGTGTACGACCGTACACAGTCGACAGCGCGCCGACCGTCAAGAGCACCGCGCTAAACGCAATGTACCACGAGATTGGGCGCTGCAGCAGACGCTGCATGACGGTGGGAGGGTCTTTGCGCACGCGATACGCGCGACGCTGGTAGGCCCACACAAACACCATGTACTCGATTGCGTGCGAGAACCCGTACGCGACGTACACCTTGATCGGATCGGCCCACAGCAACGCGGAGGAGAGCAAAAATGTGCCGCCGGCTGCAGACAAGCGCGCGCGATTTTTGAAAGCATGCGCGCGCCAATCGTGCCACAACCACAGCCCAGCCGCCGTCACCACAATCAGGACGCTCGGCACCACCAACAGCGTTTCGTACCTTGTCATGAAATCGACAACCACCGTGGTGTACGCTTTGATATCGTTCGCATTGTCGGAGATGAGCTGCCGATGCTTGGGAGCGAGGTAGGAGAAGTACAGCGGAAACCAGCAAAAAATCAGCAGGCGGTCCACCCATCCTGGAGTCTTTCGTTCTGCGGGCCCCGGATCCTTGGCCATGTACAAACGCAGAATGCCGTACTTCTGCATATACACATGCCAGAAATTCCAAACCAGCGAGAAAAAGACGATCGCGCTGACGAAGGATACGCCCCACCACGATACGGCCCGACGCGTCAGGAGAAACGGCGTAGCGACGAGCATGATCACGCATGCGAGCGGAAACCACGTGAGTTTTTGCTGGTGGGTGCGAAAGACGTCGCCGTCGAGATACGCGTACGGCAGCCCAAAGTGGCGATGGGTAAAATTGAACGCCATTACGAGCGCAAACAGTCCAAGATAGTCCTGGTACCGATCGGGCCCTGCCAGCAGCATCGGGATGAGCAGCCACACCCAGCTGAAGTGGTAGGCGGCCATGTCGATGACCGGCGAGACGTGCCAGCGCGGGCTGGATTGGTCGGGTGCGGGGATGCGCACCAAAGACGTCCACCACGAGGTCCGCCCCTTTGAACGCGCGTTTGGTAGCGAACCCGCACGAGTTCCGGAGGCCGATGGCGAGCTCGACTGCTGGCGCGCGCTGCGGACGGGCTGCTGCTTCATACGGCCAATTTGATTGGTGCCCGCGTGCGGCGTCAGCCCCTGCGAAACTTCGTTAGGGTTTACACGCTAGCGGTTGTACTCGGACAGCCAGTGAAACTGGCGTTCGGCGAGCGGGAAGTGCCGGTTGGTGCGCCGTAAATCGATTTGCAGAGAGTCGTTGCTAAGGTGTATCACACCCCCCTCGGGCAACTGATTGAACGTGAACGCAGTCGCGCTATCGGGTGATACATAGTGCATGGTGAAGCTCGATCCTTTGCCACCCGGCACCGGCGACGCGACGGTAAAAGCAATGCTGCGTTTGGACGTGTCGAGAGAGTAGCTGAAATAGCCGCGACCATAGCGCTGACGTAACGCCGCGCTTGTCGTCCCCGCACTCCCCGCTTGGTGACTGTCGATGATAACGTCGCGCCACCGCGTGTTCGCCGAACGTATCGATGGCGAGCTGGAATCTCCCCGCAATACAAACCGCGTGACATCGTACACACCGATAGAGAACGGAAGCGTCGTTGGTTTCGGTGCAAGCGTTCCTTTGATGCTGAACGTTCGCACCAGCGGTACGCCGACAATGAGCGCCACCAACACAACCTTTACCGTGATGCGCAACGGGCGCGGCCAGTTCAGAAAAAGTTGTGGCTCCCACGCGGTTGTCCCGAGCGACGCCTGATTCAACACGAGAAATCCGATCAAACGTCGCGCATCGTACATGAGCAGAATGCAACAGGCGGCGAACAAATGCGACGAATAGAGTTTGACGGGCACGTCATAGCTCAGATTCAACATGACCACGTTGGCGAATGCGCCTGCCGCCACCATCAGACCGAGCGGAACCGTCCGACGCCATAACAACAACAGGCCGGCAAACAGTTCGGCGAATCCGCCAAACATTTGATACGGCGTCGAGTACCCAATAAAGAGCCACGAAAAACGCATCGGTAGAAAATCGCCGAGTGGTGTGGCGAGTTGACTGAGCGATGGGAAAATCATTTGCATCGCGAATACCTTGATAATACCGTAGCTCACCGCGGCCATCGCGATGTAGAAGCGCAGCAATGATCGCAACCAGTACTCGAGTCGCGGATACGCGAGGCGCTTGCGATCAATCACGCTCCAGACAATGCACGCCGTCAGCGCGAACGACAGGTACAGCCACAGTTCCGTCCATGCAAACGATGTGTCGCCGCTGCCGTTGGGTTGCACGAGCACGTCGCGCACATGGAAAACATTCTTGTTCGCGAATTCGACGATCCAATCGTTTGGAATAGAGATCCACTGCAGCGCCG
>JANXUN010000576.1 GCA_025356185.1 Gemmatimonadaceae bacterium | reverse complement strand
ATTTCATCGGCCACTTCATCGCAGTTCACCAAGTACTTCTGCAAGTGCTGCGAGTGTGCGCTCGATATCGTCCATGCGAATATCGCCCATGTGGCCAATGCGGAACGCGGTGGACTGATACGTGCCGAGTCCTGCAGCTGTGAGAATGCCGCGTGATTTCAGGCCGTTCCGAACATCGGACGGCACGATGTCCAATGGCAATGCAATCGACGTCAGTGTGGTCGCGCGTTCGGCGAGCGCCGGGCATTGCAACGACAGCCCAAGCGCAGTAATTCCCGATTGTGTTCGTTGCGCCATGCCGCGATGCCGGTCAATCGCGCGATCCAGCCCTTCTTCGTGCAGCAGGCGCAACGCTGCTGTTACTTGCATCACGAGATGCACTGGCGTGGTACCCGGCGTCTCTGGCTTCGGCTTGGAAACGTCCGTACGAATATCAGAAAACCGCCAGTAGTTGCGCGGCAGCTGTGCTGAACGCGACGCACTCCACGCGCGCTCGCTCAGCGCGACGAATGCGAGTCCTGGGCTCGACATCAAACATTTTTGCGATGCAGTGACGGCGACGTCAACACCCCACGCATCGAACGCGAACGGCATTCCTCCAATCGATGACACGCCATCCACCATGGTGAGCACGCCGCGCGCATTCGCAACACGCGCAATGCTGGCCACATCATGCGCGACACCAGTGGAAGTATCGGCGTATGCCACAGCGATTGCTTTGGTTCTTGGATGTTCGGCGAGTGCAGCGTCCATCATGCTCGCGCTAGCACTGTGCTCCCAATCGGTTGCGATGCGATGCACCGACACGCCGTACGACTCGGCGAACCCAGCCCACATCTCACCAAACTTGCCGTTGCACACGGAAACGATTTCGTCACCCGGCGAAAACAAATTGCAGATCACCGCTTCCAGCGCGCCTCGGCCCGTTGTGTGTACCGGAAGTACAGGGTTTGCCGTACCAAACAGTGGGGGCAACAGCTCCAGCATCGTCGCCAGTTCGCGCGCAAACTCTGGTGACCGATGATGCAGCATCGGCCGCGCACCGGCGCTCAACACGCGCTCCGGCACGCGCGTAGGTCCCGGCGTCATCAACAGTAATTCGCGCGTGACCTCGCGTGTCACTTCACGATTCACGTCGCTCACTCAATCACACCGCGCTTGCGCAGCAACTCGTCGACGTCTGGGCGAAACCACACTCCTGACTTGATCTCCGCGATGCGCGTGCGTTCGCGGTCCATCAACGCGTGTACCAGACGCAGCACTTCCTGCGCATCATTACGCGGCACAACAACCACGCCTTCGTCATCACCAACAATGATGTCGCCCGGACACACCACCACACCGCCGCACGCGATCGGCACATTGACTTCACCAGGGCCGTCCTTGTCGCATCCGCCTGCGCACACCGTGCGGCTGAACGCCGGAAAGCCAAGCGCGCGAATTCCGTCCACGTCGCGAATTGCACCATCAACAACAATTCCACCAAGCGTTGCCGCTGCCGCTGATGTGCACATCAATTCGCCAAACACAGCGCTCGTGGTGTTGCCGCACGTGTTCACGACGACGATATCGCCAGGCGTTGCAACCTGCAGCGCTTTGTGAATCATCAGATTGTCGGCGGGACGCGCATTCACAGTAACGGCCAGTCCGCACAGCGTCAGTCCGCTGCGCGATCGAATGCCGGGATCCATAAAATTGAACCGACCCATCGCGTCGGCCAAGTTGGGTGTAGCGAGGCCGCGAAAAGCATCGAGCAGAGCGGCGTCGATGCGCGGTGGTGCAGGGAGGACGCGAAAGCCAAGCATGCGATGCGGAGAGGTGCGGGAGAGTGCGTATAAAAACGACGTCACTCAAAGAGGCACGCGCGCCGCTTGCCCCACAAGGGCGTATGGCGCCGAAGCGCGGTGCTGCTACGCCTGACGCATGCCGTTAATCGGTTGCCACTCGTGCGCGAGCATCCCGTACATCGCGATATCCTCAAACCGATCCCACTTACGCACCGCATCACGCAAAATGCCTTCCTGCCGCATGCCAAGCTTCTGCATGACTCGGCCGGACGCGGGATTGCGCACCAAGTGAGGCGCGGCAATGCGATGCACGCCGAGTGTCGTGAATGCGCAGTTGCACACGGCCATCGCCGCTTCAGTGGCGTACCCATGTCCCCACGCGGCAACATCAATCCAGTATCCCAACTCCGCACTCGCATGATCGGGCACGCGCACGAGACCGATCGCACCAAGCAACATCCCCTGCGTGGCGTCAGTGATCGCGAATGTCACACCACGATTTGCATACCACACTGGTTGGTGTGTGGCGATCCACGCTTCGCTCCGCCGGGTGGATACGGATGCGGAATGTTGAGCGTCGTGTCACCAATTTCGCGCGCGCCGGCGAGTGCGAGCACGTGTGGTGCGTCCGCGAGCGTAAAGGGGCGCAGACGGAGGCGCGGGGTGGTGAGGGTGGGTTGGGGTGTCATGCACGCTCCGACGGGTTGATGCAATTCAAAAAATCACCGAGGTGTCGGACTACTTGGACGTCATCGCGAACAAATTGCGCTTCATCGAGCGCTTGTCGTTCAAGTACAAGTGCAGCTTTGAAGGAACTCTCCGGTATCTCCCGGGGCGTCGGACCGAAATATGCGTTAATCATTTGGGTAGCAGCGATGTCAGCCTTCGACGACGCGAAGAAGTGATCAGCGTTTGCTCTCTCCGTCGGGCTCCAGTCGTTCGATTTCGACCTGCAAGCCGAAATCGCTACCGCTAGCAACAGTATTACAACTAGGCGCTCAAAAATCAGCCGTCGACCCATTTCCGCTTCTTCTCGTCCGAAAGATAAGATGAGTTTCTGTTTAGGACTGCGAAACTATTTCATCTCATTGCGCTGCGAGTCGGTCAAGATGT
>JANXUN010000564.1 GCA_025356185.1 Gemmatimonadaceae bacterium | reverse complement strand
TGGTGGATTCGTCAGGCGATTCTGCAGGCGCTGGCCGAGCAGTCGCGCATCGTGCGTGTGCCGCTCAATCGTGCGGGAACGTTGCACCGCATTGGCAAGCGCGCGAACGCGCTGCTGCAAGAACTGGGACGCGAAGCGACGCACGCAGAAATTGCGAGCGGCATGGACATTACCGAAGAAGAAGTCGCAAAAACGATGTCGATTTCGCAGGTGGCGTTGTCGCTGGACGCGCCGCTGACACCTGGCGAAGACAATCGGTTGCTCGACTATCTCGCGGACACGGTGAATCCCACCCCTGACGAGCAAACGTTTGAAAAGGCGCTCACCGAAGCGATCGAAGAATCGTTGGGCGGCTTAAAAGAGCGCGAGGCAAAAATCTTGCGATTGTACTTTGGCATCGACGGATCCGAACCGATGACGCTCGAAGAGATCGGCGCGATGCTGGGTATCACGCGCGAGCGCGTGCGCCAGATCAAAGAAAAAGCGCTGTCACGGTTGCGGCACGTGTCACGCTCGAAAGCGCTCGAAAGTTTTCTCGGATAACACCGCTTCATCAACACGAGCTCGATTCATGGCTTCGTCATATTCGTTTGACGTCACCACTGGCGTAGACCTGCAGGAGGTCGACAACGCGGTGAATCAGGCGCAAAAAGAAATCGCGCAGCGCTTCGATTTTAAGGGCGCGTTGGTCGAGATCGAATTCAAGCGCACCGAGAGCGTTGTGAATTTGGCGACCGATAGCGACATGCGGATGGAGGCGTTGTTCGATGCGCTGCGCGCCAAGTTGATCAAGCGCGGTGTGCCAGTGAAGAATTTGGATATCGGCGAAGTTAAGCCCGGAAGCGGCGATGTCGTGCGTCGGGAGATAAAGCTCAAAATGGCATTGGACAGCGACACGGCGAAGAAGGTGTCGGCTGCGGTGAAAGAGGCAAAGCTCAAAAAGGTGACGGCGTCGATCCAAGGCGATCAGGTACGAATCACCTCGCCGGACAAGGATGCGCTGCAGGATGCCATGTCCACGCTGAGAAAGGGCGACTTTGGCGTGGAACTCCAGTTCGGCAACTTCCGATAAGGGCTCGGGATCCGGTAACTTGTCCGGATGCTGAAATTTGGTGTGGTCACCCTCGGGTGCGATAAAAATACGGTGGACTCCGAGCGGTACCTCGCCGATCTCATCGCGCACGGCGCAGAGATCACGACCGACATGAGTGAAGCGCAGGTGTTGATTGTGAACACCTGCGGATTTATCGATGCGGCGAAACAGGAATCGATTGATGCGATTCTCGACGCCACACGACGCAAAGACGACGGCACCTGTCAGGCCGTGTTTGCCATCGGGTGCATGATTGAACGACACAAAGACGAGTTGATCGACGCGATCCCCGAGGTCGATGTGTTTCTTGGCACGTCCGAGACCGATCGCTTAGTGCCGGAGCTGATTGAACGCGGACTGATCAGCGGCGAAATTCTCGATCATCCCGGCGTGCGCGTCTTTGGCGGCGAGTCTGCGCACGTGCGCTATCTCAAGGTGAGCGAAGGGTGCGATCACGGCTGCGCATTTTGCGCGATTCCGCTCATGCGCGGCAAGCATCGCTCGTTCGCGCTTGACACATTGGTGCACGAAGCACAGTTGCTGGAACTGCAGGGCGCGCGCGAGTTGAATCTGGTGGCGCAGGATCTGGCGCACTACGGGCGTGATCAGCGCGATGGGCTCGCGTTGCCGGAATTGCTTGAAGCGCTCGTACGTGAGACGAGTATTCCGTGGCTGCGCAATTTGTATTTGTACAGCGCGGGGATTACGCCGCGACTGTTGGAAGTGATTGCCGCGAATCCGCGCATTGTGCGGTATCTCGACACGCCGATGCAGCACGGAGCCGATAGTGTGCTCGCGCGCATGCGTCGTCCGGAGCGGCAAAAAACAATTCGTGAACGGTTGACGCGGTATCGCGAGATCGTTCCTGATTTGGCGGTGCGCACAACCGTGATTGTTGGGTTTCCGGGCGAGACGGAATCGGATTTTCACGTGCTGTGCGACTTTCTCGAAGAGATGCAGTTCGATCGTGTGGGGTGCTTTACGTATTCTCCGCAAGAAGGCACGCGGGCGTTTGATATGGAAGACGACGTACCGGATTCCATCAAGCGTGAACGGAAAGAGCGCGTCGAAGAGTTGCAACGCGCGATCACCAGCGAGCGATACGAACGCTTTCTCGGGCGGACGGCGCGCGTGTTGATTGATCGTGTTGGCGATGCGCCCGGAACGCTGATTGCGCGGGCGCCGTGGCAAGCGGATGACATCGACGGCGTCGTCTATCTCAATGGTCATGCGACGCCGGGGTCAATGGTCGACGTGCGCATGGATCATGTCGTGGACGACTACGATTTTCACGCGACGTGGCTCGCCCTCGCTGATGCTCCCGTCACCTCGTCGCACGCGCAACCCAAGCGATCGCGCGCGCTGCCATTGGTTGGGCTCTCGGCAACTTCCGTGGGGAGCTACGGACGATGAGTAGTGCGCTCTAGCATGGACGTCAGGCCGCGTGTGCACCGCCGCGCGGCATGGGCGGCGAGTTCTGGTGTCCTGTTGATGGTGGTTGCGACGCACTGTGCACCGCGCAGCGTCACGGTCGCTCCCGTGCAACCGACCGGTGGCGTTGGCACCGTCAGCCCCACGATGGCTGGCCGATTGGATGGCGCCGATCGCATCGCGCGCATTGCGCTTGCAGGGAGCGTGACGAGAGCGCCCGTGTCTGCCACCTCGCGGTGGCGCGTCGACGAGCAGGATGGTCGCGAGCCGCTCGTGAAAGGGAGCGGCGGTGAGCGGTGGCGCATTGAACAGCGCGGCACACTTTTGCGCATTGTCGGAGACGGTGACGACGCGACTCCGTGGCGTCACGGAGCGTTGGTGGCACGTCCCGTCGCGTCTGATGCGTTCGTGCAATACAACGGCAAGCGCTATCGCGGCGAGCTGTGGTTTACGGCGACCGATACAGGAATATTGGTCGTCAATCGTGTGCCGGTTGAAGATTATCTGCGCGGGGTTGTATCGCTGGAAATGGGCACGCGACAACCTACCGATCGCAGTGCACTCGAAGCGCAAGCGGTGGCCGCGCGCAGCTATAGCTTCATTCGAGTTCCTGCAGCTCGCGCTGTCGAACCGGCGACAGGCTATCACATGCTGGCAACCGTGACGAATCAGGTGTACGGCGGCGTTGACGCGGAGCATCCATTGGTCAACCAAGCCGTCGATGCCACAGCGGGGCTCATTCTCAAATACGCAGGGCAGATTGTCGATGCATCGTATTTCTCATCGTGCGGTGGCAAGACAGCGCCGCCGCGTGATGCCTGGCGTGACGCCCGTGAACAGCCATACCTACCCGGCGTCGACGACACCGATTTGGCGACCGGGAGGCCATACTGCGATGTGAATCCGCGCAATCATTGGACCGAAGAGTTCAATGGAGAGCAATTGAGTGACGCCGTGCGCCGAGCACTCGAAGTGCAGGGAGCGACCAAACCGCAGAGTACGGAACTACGGGGCGTCGAGATCGGCGATCGGACGTCCAGTGGTCGTGTCGGGACACTCGTATTTCACACGAGTCGCGGTGACATCCGCATTCCTGCGCGAGACGTGCGTGCGGTATTGCGTGACGCGCGTGGCGCGATCTTGTCCAGCACGTATTTTTCCATCGATCATGAGTCACGAGGCGGTGGCAGACTGACGGGGCTCACGCTCCGCGGGAATGGCAACGGTCACGGCGTTGGCTTATGTCAGTGGGGCGCCATTGGACGGGCGCGCGCCGGGCAAGACACGCGCACGATCCTGCGCCACTATTTTCCCGGCACTGTTCTTGGTTTTGCAGACTGATGGGCACCTCGG
>JANXUN010000669.1 GCA_025356185.1 Gemmatimonadaceae bacterium | reverse complement strand
TCCGATGCGCCAAAGTCCCGTCGCTCGCGGGCGGCTTTTCGGTCCACGAGCTGGCTCTCGATCCACTGTTCGAGTTCGGCGTCGACGAGCTGTTCGGGGACGAGGTCGAGCACGGCGTCCATCAAACGAAACGCTGCGCGCGCGCGTTCAAGGGCGGCGACGTCGCTGCCGCCGAGATCGAGTTCGCGATTGGCGTCGGTGATGAAGGTGAACAGTGCCGCCATCGCTTGCGGCGCGTTCAGGTCGTCGAAGAGTGCGTCGAGAAATGTTTGTTCGGCATTCGTCGCGGCTTCGGCCATCGCTGTTGTGCCGCCGGTGGCGGTTGCCAGGCGTTCTGCGAACGTGCCGATGCGACGCGTCGCGGAGCGTGATTGTTCGAGCGATTCTTCGCCGAGGTTGAGTTGTTGCCGATAGTGCGCGCTGAAGACAAAGTGACGATAGGCGGTGCCCGAGATGCCTTGCTTTCGCATCTCTTGGACATTCGTCACGTTGCCAACGCGCTTGGCCATTTTGGTGCCATCGGTCAGGAGAAATTCCCCGTGGCACCAGCAGCGCGCGAAAGTTTTTCCAGTTGCCGCTTCGGACTGCGCGATCTCGTCTTCGTGGTGCGGAAAGATCAGATCGATTCCGCCGGCGTGAAGATCAAACGTTTCGCCCAAGTATTTCATGGCCATCGCGGAGCACTCGAGGTGCCAGCCGGGGCGTCCGCGTCCGAAGGGAGAATCCCACGCCGCGCCGGTGGCTTCGTCTTCGGGTTTTGCGGCTTTCCAGAGTGCAAAGTCTTGCGCGTTTTCTTTGGCGTATTCGTCTTGTGCGACGCGCGCGCCAGTGCGGAGTTCGCGTTTGTCGAGCTGCGAGAGTTTGCCGTAGTCGGCGAATCGCTCGATGGCGAAATACACTGAGCCATCGTCGGCGACGTATGCGACGTTGTTGGCGATCAGTCGTTCGACCAACGCGATCATCTCGGGGATGTGCGTCGTCGCTTTCGGATACACTTCGGCGTCTTCGATGCGCAGGTAGCGACGGTCGTCGTGAAACATGACCGTGAACGGCTCAGTGACGTCGGTGATCGTGACGCCATCTTTTGCCGCTTTTTTGATGATCTTGTCGTCGACGTCGGTGAGGTTCATGACCTGTTCGACGCGCCATCCAGCAAGGCGCAGTGTGCGCCGCATGAGATCTTCGAAGAGAAACGTGCGAAAATTTCCTAAGTGGGCCGGATTGTAAACCGTTGGTCCGCATGTGTACATGCGCACTGTAACGCCGTCGGCGGGTGCGAATGGCTCAACTTGACGCGTGAGCGTGTTGAACAGGCGGAACTCGGGCATGCGAGCGCGGGTTTGGCGATGTGGGTCGGAAAAATCGCGAGGGATCGCGGGCGCGACTTTTAATGCTGCTTCTACAATGTAGGGGGTTGGTGAAGCTTGCGCGCTAGCGCCGAAGTCGTCGCGTTCGCTGCCACCAGGCGTGACGCGCGCGAACACCGTGGCGCCGGCTGTGACGACTCGTGGCATGCGAGGGGAGATGGTTCGCGCAAGAGCGTAGACGATTGATCACCATCGTGCCGCGGTTCGCGAGCGCATGTACGGACCCGCGGCGCCGACGTCGCGGCTTACGCACGGGTCACTACGCGTCCCTCCGCCAGCGTGAGTACCCGCACGCGCGCGCTGCTCGTGCGTTGCCGGTCGTGCGGAGGACGTTCGTGCACGGCGGACGACGGTTGCTCGCGATGTTTGCGTTGGCGCGTTGCGCATTGTACGACCACACTTCCGCCATGTACGCGGACGACTTGCGCCCATTCGCGCCATGCATCGTATCCGCCGTCGGCGCGCACTGAACTGCGCGGTGACGGGCGGAGTGCGAGGTCTTCCCGCACGCGAAAGACGTACACGACTGGTGTTGCGTATTTTTGTGCGGTCTCGAGGTCGTCTGTTGTCACGCACTTATCCCGCGGTATCGCGGTTTCCCACGCGGTGCGGAGCGCACAAAACGCCGAGTACGAAATCGAACCGCGTCGCACGCGGACACCGCTTGCAATCTCGCGAGTGCCGTGCATTCCGTGACGGTAGCCCGCCATGAATGCAGCGAGAGAGGGCGCGCCGCTCGCGACACCGCCGCGAAGGATCACGAGCTCACCCGCACTCACCATTGCGGATACGCCGTCGAGCGTACGTACGCACACTTTCGTTGCGTCGGTACCGGCTCGAACCGTTTGACGCACGTTGCGCACGCGTATGAGCGCGCGCGTCGGCGTCGGTTGCTGCAAGGGATAGTGTCGCATGCGGAGCACGATAGTCGCGCAACCGACGAAGCGCGTCACCGCAATCGCGCGACCCCGATCAATTCAACGCACGCAGCGGCGCACGCACCCAGCTGATGACTACTGACGTAGATGCAACGCTTCAATCGCACGCGCGATAATGCTCGCCTCGAATCGCACCGGATCGGTTGTCGGCAGGCCTGTTTCTGACTGCGCGCGTTCGATCGCCATCATGGCGTCGTGCTCGGACAAGTCGTAGGTGTTGAGCGCGAGGGCAATGACTGGCGACGGACGCACGTGACGCATCGCCGCTTCGTACAACTGCACGACATCGCGTAGCGGCGGAATCGGTACCCACGGGTAGCGATCGATTGTGGTGCGCGTGGGCTGCGCGCACAGGATCATCGCGTGCGGGAGCGCGCCGTGCATGAGCCCCAGCGTCACGCCCGAATAGGCGGGGTGCATGAGTGAGCCCTGCCCTTCCACCAACACGATATCTGCGTCGTGCGCTGCTTCGAACGTGAGTCGTTCGGCGGCGCCGGCGATGAAGTCGGCGATGACGGCATCGACGCCGATCCCGCGTCCTTCGATGAGAATACCGGTCTGTCCAGTTGCTGCAAAATTCACGCGACATCCTAATGCGCGTACTGCATCACGCACCTGGAGTTGCGTGGTCATTTTTCCGATGTTGCAGTCGGTGCCGACGGTGAGCACGACCGTCGCACGCGACTCGCGCACGAGTCCCGTTGCGATGTCGAGATCGGCAGGTGCGCGTCGCAGGTCGCGGATTGTTGCACCCGATGCGTGCGCGAGCGACGCGAATTCGCGGTCGTCGCCGAGCATCGTGTGCAATCCGCTCCAGACATCGAGTCCATCGCGGAGCGCGTCACACACAATCGTGCGCCACGAGGCGGGGAATTGACCACCAGCGGGCGCGATGCCGATGAGCAACGCGTGCGGTTTTAGAGGTGGTGCTTCGTGGTACGACGCGATCACGGGAATCGCGCCACCAAACCCCAACACATCGTGCGCCGTCTTTCCTGCCTGCGTGCTATCCAGCACTGCGATCACCTCATGACCACAGTACCGGATGCAGGCATTGGCGGTTTTTGAACTGAGCGGACCAAAGTTGCCTTCGGCCAGAATCAAAAACCGTCGATTCACGGTTACTGCTTGGGTTGACTGAGCCCTTCGATTTGCGCGATCAGGTCTGCGTCGGTGTGCTGCTTTTGCTCAGTCTTTTCTGTTGACGCTGGCAGTGCTGCTGGAACTGCAACCGTCGGCGCAGATGCTGCTTCCGGCGCACCAGCCGCTAATTGACGTGCTGCTGCCGGCGTTCCGGCGGCCAGCATGCCCATGCGCTGCTTGAGTTGCAACAGCTGCGAATCGGCGTTGGCACCGCCTGCTGAGCGTTCAAGCTGCTTGAACTCGCCGGCCAAGCGATCACCGCTGAACTCTTCGTCGATCTCTTGTGCGGCCTGCAGCTGTCGTTCGTTGGACGTGATCTTTTCTTCCATGCGCGCGAAGGCGTCGAACGCCGAATTGTCGGACATCCCCGACATCGTTTGCGAAATACGCGCTTGGGCTTCGGCACGACGCTGACGCGCCAGCAGCAAGTTTTTCTTGCGCTTGGCCTCTTCGATTTTGTCGTTGAGATCGCGCAGCGACTGCTTGAGCTTTTCTGTTTCGAACCGGTGCGTCTCCCACGTGGTCGCGAGCTGTTGTCCGTGTTCCAGATGTTCCTGGCCGCGCAACAACGCTTGCTTGGCGAGGTCGTCGCGCCCTTCGTTGACGGCCAACATCGCGCGCTTGTCCCAATCGTCGGCCATCTTAAATTCGGCGTCGGCCTGATCCTTGAGTTTCTTTTCATCAGCGATGGACGCGGCCACTTGCTGCTTGGCTTTGGCCAACTGGTTGCGCATGTCGACAATGATCTGATTGAGCATCTTTTCGGGATTTTCTGCCGAAGAGATGAGGTCATTCAGATTCGACTTGATCAGCGTGGAGAGGCGATCAAAGATGCCCATAGGATCAGCGAACCTCGCGGAAGGCGGCAAGCTCACGCAGGTGCGACGTGAGCGAGAGCGTCATGCTTTCGTAGCTCGCGAGGAACTCTTCAAAGTCGAGATGGGCGAGTTCCATCGCTTCGGTAAGGACTACATCTTCGCGATCGATGCCGTACGATCCGTGTAAGAGATCGGTCGCATTGAGCTCTAACAAACGACGACTCAGCGCGGCGAGTTCTGCGGCGTCGGCTGGGAGCGGCATGACTTTGACGCGCAGCAATACGACGGGCGGATTGTGTGTGACGACGACATCAAAATCGATGGCGCCACCTGGGCGGACAATCCATAGACCTGGTTCGAGTTCAGCATGCGACGCGCCGTCGGAGCTGAGGCGATCGAGAAAGGTCTCAATGTCTTCACGCGTGACCATGTGCGGCACCGGTGGACGGAAAAGTGAACGAGCGGAAGACCGTACGGCACACGTTCCCGGTTCGTTTCGATTGCTGTGTCGAATTGTATCGCCGTACGGGGGTCTGCGGCCAGATGCGAGACCCGTCGACGTCGACTGTTACGGACAACGTCCGCTTTGCAGCCGCGCGCCGCTTCCTTCGCTATTGAAGAGCAATCGACCGTCTGCGAGCCACGTCACACCTTCGCCACTCCCGTCTCGCAGCGCGTGCAGCGAACAGTGCGCCATCAACGCGCTCGGTTGCCACGTGAGCGTGTCGACGGAGAAAATGTAGACATCGTTGTAGGTACGAACGGCGAGACGACGCGCACCGTTGCCTCGAACGCCTTCCAGCGACGCGTCGGTGATCCACGTTTTATAGTCACGTGCCAGCGGGGTGATGGGCAATGAGTCGACGATCTCTGCGCGGATTGCGCGCGGTTGCTGCCACGCTGTCGGCGTAATACGATAGATGCGTGCGGCGCGCGAACGACCGGCCGCGTCACGATCCGGACGTTTGCTGATCAACATGATGCTGCTATCGGGCGCGACGTACATCGCTTCCACATCGCGCGGCCCATCTTGATACCTAATGTAGAGGCGTTCCGCCTGCGGTGAAATCGTATCGCTCGGCAGCGGCTCGGGAATTCGCCAGATGATCACACTGTCGCGACGCGCTGCGTTGTCACCGACGTCGCCGATGTACAAACACGATCCTTGCGGACAGACACCAATCGCAATGGCCTCCCAGTCACGGTTGTTGGATCCCCGCACGCGCACCGCACCAAGCGCACGTCCCGTGCTGTCATACGCAAACACACGTTCATCATTGCCGCTGTCGTTCTGCGACCACAACACGCCAGCAACGCGCGTCGACGCGACGACGCCTGAAGCTTCGACGAGATCAGGTTCCGCGAAACGCCCCGTTATTGCGAGATCACGCAACGGTTGCACTTGCAGTGAGGCGTCACGCCGCGCGCAGGCGATTGAAAGCGATATCGCGATGCTTGCCGCAACGCTGACGCCACGAACAGCGGGGTGCCGTCGGCGCTTAGCCACCTGAACGCTTGATTTCGTACAATCGCTCTTTCGCGAGCCTGCGTCCCGTTGGCGTCGCCGCGAGACCGCCGCCCGCGGTCTCACGATATCGCACATCCATTTCGGCGCCGATTTCACCCATCGTGTCAATGACTTCGTCCGCAGGGATTGCAAACTCGACACCGGCCATCGCCATTTCGATTGCGGCCAACGCGATGGCTGCTCCCGTGGCGTTGCGAAAGACGCACGGCAATTCCACCAACCCGCCCAAGGGATCACACACGAGGCCAAGCGTGCCTTGTTGTGCGAGCGCAGTCGCGTGGCCGACTTGCTTGGGTGAACCGCCAAGCATTTCGGTTGCAGCTCCGGCCGCCATGCCTGCTGCCGCGCCAGTTTCTGCTTGACAGCCACCTTCGGCGCCGGACAACGAGGCGCGTTCGGCAATCACCGCACCAATTAGCCCGGCTGTCGCGAGCGCATCGATCACTTTTTCGTCGTCAATACCGCGTGCATCCGCAAGCGCGGTGAGCACGGCGGGTAGAACGCCAGCTCCGCCTGCCGTCGGCGCCGCGACGATCACACCCATAGCCGCGTTGACTTCTTGTACCGCGAGCGCGCGCGCTAACACTTCGCGAAAAGGAGTGCCAGAGAGCGGACCAGACGGACCGGTGCGCATTTTTGCTGCATCGCCACCAACGAGGCCTGAACTGGAATACAGGTCGCCGACAAGCCCGCGCTCGACCGCGCCGCGCATGACCACCAGAGCGCGTCGCAATGCATCGCGAATGTCCGCGATAGAGCGTCCTTGATCTTTTGCTTCAACTTCGAGCGCGACCGTCGCGAGCGTGACGCCGCGTGCTTCGGCGTCACGAATAGCGTGAGCGAGGCTTTTGTACACTAGTCGTTCCTCATCCGGCGTTCACGCGATCGAGGCGAAATGCCCACGACACCCATGGCAGTTGACGCAGAGCATCACGCACGGCTTCGGGCGGTTGATTGTCGAGCTCAATCACCATAAACGCGTCGCCGCCGCGCTCTTTGCGCGTGAGTTTGAGCGTCGCGATGTTGAGATCGTTGTCGGCGAGCAGCCCCGCAATGCGCGCCACCGAACCCTTTACGTCTTCGGCGACCAGTACGATGGTATCGTGGTTGCCGGTAATCTCTACCGGGTATCCATCTATTTCGCTCACGCTCACGCGACCGGCTCCGAGCGAGGCGCCTACCATCTGTGAACGACGCTCGCCGCGCTCGAGTGTGATGCGCACGGTGTTCGGATGCGCGTCTTCGCCAAGTGATGTCTTTTCGAATGTGTAGGCGAGCCCTTCGCGTTCCATGATGTCGAGCGCCGTGCGCAACCGTTCATCGTCGGGCCGAAATCCCATGAGACCACCGACGATGGCTTTGTCTGTGCCATGTCCTTCGCCCGTACGAGCAAAGGACCCGTGTAACTCGATTGTCGCGCGTTCGGGCGTGCCACCAACGAGGCAGCGCGCCAACAGACCCAAGCGACAGGCGCCCGCGGTGTGGCTTGAGCTTGGCCCAACCATAACCGGGCCGATGATGTCGAGCAAAGAGACCATGAAGGAAAGGTAGCTTCCGTGTCTCGCGTCTGGAGGATCGGCGGCGCCACCAAGTTCGTGCCAGATGTGTTATATGCGTCACAGTTGCTGTCACACGGCGACAATCACTTAAGTGATAAATCCAAGTACCTACTACTTTTCGGCAATGAGCTCAGCAAAAAC
>JANXUN010000521.1 GCA_025356185.1 Gemmatimonadaceae bacterium | reverse complement strand
CAGCCAGATCGCTGCGACGACCACGGCGAGCAGACCCATGGTGGCGATCGATGCCGAGAGTTGCCACACCCCCAAGTAGTGCGCGTGCACCAGCAGCGGAATAATCGCGGCCAACACGATGCCCACACCGCTCAGAGGCGCATACCCTGCTTCTCGGGCGAGGCGGAAAAATTCCCACGCCGATAACGCCGCCAGCGCAGCCGCGAACGTTGCAAGCGCGGCGTCGCCCAGCCAAATCAGGCCAATCGCAAGTGGCGCACCGATCAGTGCGACTATAACACGTCGTCCAAGCTCATTCACGAGTGCACGAGCACAGGCGAGTTACACCGTCACGCGCCCAAATCGGCGATCACGCTGCTGAAAATCGAGAATGGCTGTATACAATGCGACGCGACCAAAATCGGGCCACAGCACGGCGGAGATGTACAGCTCGGCATACGCCACCTGCCACAGCAAAAAGTTCGACAATCGTTGCTCACCCGACGTACGAATCAGGAGATCGGGATCGGGACATTCGGCAGTGAACAAGCGTGCACGAATTTCTGCTTCGCCGATGTCTTCCGGTGCGAGGCGCCCGGCTTGCACATCGACCGCGAGTAACCGCGCCGCGCGCACTAACTCCGCACGTCCACCATACGAAATGAACAGGTTCAGGCCGAGCTTCGTGCCGTCGCGCGTGTCGTTCATCAGACTCGCAACGGCAGCCGCCGCCGGTCCGCTCAAACGATCGAGATCACCGAACACGCGCACACGGACACCTTGCCCGCGCAGCTCTGCCGCTTCGCGCGCGATGTACTCCTCGAGCAGCGACATTAACGCGGAGACTTCGGTCTCCGGGCGCTGCCAATTCTCCTGAGAGAACGCAAACAACGACAACCACTCGACGCCTGCTTCAAGACACCCTTCCACCACGGCACGGACCGCCTTCATTCCTGAGCGATGTCCAAAAGGCCGGGGCATGTGGCGCTCACGCGCCCACCGTCCGTTACCGTCCATGATGATCGCGATATGCCGCGGCACAACCCGATGCACGCGGACGCGCGCGAGCAAGTCAGACTCGGAGTCTGGAGCAGAATGCGAGGACGGCGTCGCCATGGCGGATGAGTCCGCGAAACGGACTCAAACCTCCATGACTTCGGCTTCTTTCGCTTTCAACAAACTGTCGAGCTTTCCGATAAAGTCGTCGTGCAATTTTTGCAGATCTTTCTCGGCATGCTTCTTTTCGTCTTCCGACACACCATCAAGCTTCTTGATCTTGTCGCGCGCATCGGTACGCGCATGGCGAATCGCAATGCGGCCGTCTTCCGCCAGCTTGTGCAACACTTTCACAAGCTCTTTGCGGCGCTGCTCATTCATCGACGGCAGCGGCACGCGAATCACACCGCCCTGATGCGCCGGATCGAGTCCAAGCTCTGACTCGCGAATCGCTTTCTCAATCGACTTCGCCTGACCTTTGTCGAAGGGGGTGACAAGCAAGATGCGCGGCTCAGGAGCAGACACCGTGGCGACTTGATTGAGTGGCACCATGGAGCCGTACGCTTCGACTCGGATCGTGTCGAGCATATTCGGCGACGCTTTACCCGAGCGGATACCAGAGAATTCGCGCTTGGACGACTCGAGCGCTTTCTCCATCCCCGTCTTCGTGTCTTTCAGAATCTGCGGAGTCATGCTCATGAAACGAGAGTCCCGACGCGATCGCCTTGCACTGCGCGAGCGATCGCCCCTTCACGGTGAATGTTGAGAACGATCAATGGCAACTGATTCTCCTTGCAGAGCGTAATGGCCGTCTGATCCATCACCCGCAACTCTTCGAGCATCACGTCGCGATAGCTAATGGTCTCGTAGAGTTTGGCGTCAGCGTCCTTCTTTGGATCGGCAGAATACACACCGTCCACGCTGGTCGCTTTGATAATGACATCGGCCTTCATCTGAATCGCACGTAACACCGCTGCCGTATCGGTCGAAAAATACGGGTTTCCCGTTCCAGCGGCAAAGATGACCGTGCGCCCTTTCTCAAAATGCCGCAACGCGCGCCGACGAATATACGGTTCCGCCAGCTCTTCCATGCGAATCGCCGTCATGACGCGCGTGTCGAGCCCCTTCTTTTCCAACACGTCCTGCAGCGCGAGTGCATTGATCACCGTGCCAAGCATCCCCATGTAATCGGCACTCACACGGTCCATACCTCGCTGGGAGAGCTGAGAACCACGCACAATGTTCCCACCGCCGATCACCAGGCCGAGTTGCACGCCCATCTTCGCGACATTGACAATCTGATCGGCAAAAAATCCGATCTGGTCAAAGTTGAAGCCGACTTTATCTGGACCGGCGAGTGCTTCACCGGACAGCTTGAGGAGCACGCGCGGATAACGCAACGCGCCGGTGCCCGAAGGCACCGACGCGCCGTCTTCGCGACTGGACGAGGAGTCACTCACGACGCGCTATTCCACGCCAAGCTGCAGGCGAACGAACCGTTCAACCGTAATCGTTCCGCCAGCGCGATCCGCATGGTCCTTGATCAGCGCCGCAATGGTGATCGCGGGATCGCGCACCCACGCCTGCGGCAGCAACGTCACGTCTTTCAGAAACGCTTCGACCTTGCCCGTGGCGATTTTCTCAATCATCGCTTCCGGCTTGCCCGACTGACGCGCCTGCTCCTCGCCAATGCGCTTTTCGCTCTCGATTTTTTCAACGGGTACTCCATGACGATCGACCGCGAGCGGCGCTGACGCCGCAATGTGTTCGGCCACAAACTTTGCCAGCTGATGCGCGGACTCGTGCGACGCGACCGCAGCCGTTGACGCCTTGAGCTGCACGAGCGTGGCCAACTTGTGGTTGTGATGACGATACATTCCGATCACGCCCGTCGCATCCGTGTCGAAGCGTGCCGTGCGTTTCACGTTGACCGCTTCGCCGGTGCGCGCCGATGCGGCCATCACAAACTCCGACACTGACGGTGCTTCACCGGACACAAGCGGTTCGGCAAGTAACACGTCGACGTCGGCGGCCTTCGAGTGCACACGATGCGCAACCAGCGTCGCTACAACCTTCGCGAAGTCTTCGTTGCGCGCTACGAAATCTGTTTCGCACGCCACTTCGATGAGCACGCCCGACGTGCTGTTGTTGAATACTTCGCCGCCAACAATCCCTTCACTCGTGGAGCGATCTGCGCGCTTCTCAGCCTTCGAGATGCCGCGCTTGCGCAAGTATTCCATCGCCGCGTCCATGTCGCCCCCGGTTTCGTCGAGAGCTTTCTTGCAGTCCATCATGCCAGCGCCACTGCGCTGACGGAGTTCCGCCACAAGCTTGGCGGTGATCGGGGTCGTCATCGGAGGCCCTATTAGTTCAAAGTGTCGATGCGGTGTGCGAGATCCACATGTTGTGTACTGCATATCGTGCGTGCTGCCGTGCTGCGACTACTTGCGGCGTATCAGACGAACGCCGCCGGGATAGCCGGC
This sequence comes from Gemmatimonadaceae bacterium, assembly GCA_025356185.1. Lineage (GTDB taxonomy): Bacteria > Gemmatimonadota > Gemmatimonadetes > Gemmatimonadales > Gemmatimonadaceae > Gemmatimonas. Next base: position 2,584 of record JANXUN010000521.1, on the reverse strand, counting down.
GGCGCTCGGGTAGGACGTCGTTACCTGTGCGATGCGCTCTCGAGAGAGCGATCGGTCGACGTGTTACTCAGCGTCCGCACTACCTGCTTCGCCGGCGTCATCGGCAGGTGCGCCTTCGCCACCCGTCTTAAGGCGTGCCGCGATCGCTTCAGGCTTGGCGCGGCGACGGCGCGGGCGACGACGCTTGTCGTCTTCGCCGGCACGTCCGCCACCACCACCTGCACCTGCTCCACCCTGTCCGCGATCACCACGATCTCCGCGTCCCGCCGGCTCGGCGCCACGATCGCTCGAAAACGTATAGCTCTCGGCTTCATCATCCGACGGACGCGACGGCGCTTCTCGGCGCGCTTCACCGATCGTTTCCGCAATCACTTTCGCGATCAACTCGACCGAGCGAATCGCGTCGTCGTTGCCAGCAATCGGGACTGTGATCAAATCGGGGTCGGCGTTTGTATCAACGATCGCCACGATCGGAACACCAAGCTTATTCGCTTCGCTCACCGCGATGCGCTCTTTCTTGGAGTCGATGATGAACAGCAATCCCGGCAGGCGGTTCATCGACTTGATGCCCTGCAAATACTTGGAAAGCTTGTCGCGCTGACGACTCATCATCAGCTGCTCTTTCTTGGTGTAGTTCGTAAACTCGCCGCCTTCTTCACTGCCGGCTTCAAGCTCTTTCAGTTTGCGAATCTGCTTCTTGACGGTGCCGAAGTTGGTGAGCATGCCGCCCAACCAACGCTCAGTCACGTACAATGCGCCCCTGCCGATGGCTTCGGATTTCACGATTGCCGCTAACTGACGCTTGGTGCAAACAAAGAGGACGTTCTCGCCGCGCAATACCACTTCACGCACGAGCTTTTGCGCCAATTCGATTTGACGCAGCGTCTTTTGCAAATCGATGATATGAATGCCGTTGCGTTCGGCGAAAATGAACCGACGCATCTTGGGGTTCCAACGACGGGTTTGGTGCCCGAAGTGAACGCCCGCGGCGAGCAGCTGCTCGAGGGACGGAGTGGCCATGTCTGGTACCGCTTGAGGTTTGAAATTCGTCCGCTTTTGTCATCGCCGGTGGTGACCGCATCATCGAGGATGCGGCACCCACCACCTGCTCAAAAAGCGTGAGAGATACGCTGCAGTCGCGGCAAACGCCGCAACGACTAGCGCTTGGAGAACTGGAACCGCTTACGAGCACCGGCGCGACCCGGCTTCTTGCGCTCGACCTCACGCGCATCGCGCGTCAGGAGGCCGAACTCACGCAACTTCTTGCGATTGGTCTCGTCCAACTTGACCAAGGCGCGGGCAATCGCGAGACGCACCGCACCCGCCTGACCCGACACACCGCCACCATCGAGCACCGCTTTGACGTCAAAGCGTCCGAGCGTATCGGTGAGTGTGAACGGCTGCTGAATCGCCGACACGAGCGCGGGACGCGGAAAGAAATCTCCCAACGTGCGACCGTTCACATCCCACTTGCCGGAACCGGGCGTGAGATACAAGCGGCACACCGCGCGCTTGCGACGACCAACGGACTGAATCTGATCCGACATCACTTAGCCTCGGCGGTGGAGAAAGAAAGCGCCGTGGGAATCTGCGCTACATGCGGATGCTCAGCGCCAGCATAGACGCGCAACTTGCGGCGAAGCACTTGGCGACCGAGCGCCGTCTTCGGCAGCATGCCGTAGACGGCTTTCTCGATGATGCGCTCGGGATGCGCGGCCATCACCGTTGCGAACGGCGTGTGCTTTTCGTGGCCCATGTATCCGGTGTGGCTGAAGTACGTCTTCTGCTCCGCCTTCCGACCGGTCACATGCACTTTGGACGCGTTGATGACAATCACAAAGTCACCCGTGTCCATGTGGGGCGTGTACATGGGTTTATGCTTGCCGCGAATGATCTTGGCGACTTCTGACGCGAGCCGGCCGAGGATCATCCCTTCCGCATCGACGATATACCACCGACGGTCGATATCCTTCGGAGTCGCGCTGTAGGTCTTCATGCGAACGTGTACTCAGACGCGCCGGAGATCGACGCTGTGTAATAGAGCGGGAACGAGGGTCGCATGGAGTCACCAAATTGCAAGGCAATGTGCCCAGCCGCTGGGAACCGTCTCGCGACCCGGAAAAATCACGGAAGTCGAGACAGACCCGTAGGTTACTGCCACTGACCAGCCCTGTCAATCGGCTGGGACCCCGATTGGCCGGTCGAAATGTAAAAATTACTATTGCTCGGAATTGAGCTTCGGCCCATTGTGGCTCACCGCAGGGACAGACCGTTCACGTTCGCCGCCCCGATCCGCCCGCGGTTTCCCACAACCGAGAATGCTTTATGGGCATGATGTCGGAGTTCAAAGAGTTCGCGATGAAAGGCAGCGTGGTTGACCTCGCGATCGGCGTGGTCATTGGTGGCGCGTTTGGCAAAATAGTTGACTCATTCGTCAACGACATCATCATGCCGCTGGTTGGACTTGTGACCGGCGGTGTGGATTTCGCCAATCGCTTTGTCGTCCTCAAGGGCGGACCGTATGAGACGCTCGCCGAAGCGAAAAAGGCTGGCGTTCCAGTACTGGCGCAACGACCGCATCCGC
>JANXUN010000433.1 GCA_025356185.1 Gemmatimonadaceae bacterium | reverse complement strand
CGTCGCCGAAGGCGCGTGCGGCGGCGGCGCGTTGTGCGCGCGGAGTGTTGAGTGAGCCGAAGAAGAGCGGGCGTAAAAGTTTGTCATGGAGTTTGCCGCCGAGTTCGAGTTGAGAGGTGGCGTGGTGCAGAAGGAACTGTCGTTGGTGATCGAGCCATCCTTTGGCTTCGAGGAACGACAGGAAGAGGCATCGCGACGCGCAGAGAAGTGCCAGTTCGCGTCGAACTTGTGGTGATGCGGTTCCCGTGGCGGAGTCGGCGAGCAGCTGTACGGCGCGATCGAGTGCGCGATAGAAACGTTGTGAGAGCGCGTCTCGCCCTAGGATGTCAATGAAGCGTGCGTGTCGGAGTGCCCCGTCGGCCTCGGTCGTGCAGACGAGCGCCCGAAGAGTATCGGCGTCGGAGTCGACGACGTGCCGTCGATCGATGTGCAGGGCAGTGATGCGTGGCCCGTTGTGATGCGGGGCGACCGTCGCGATGGTGAGCCGCTCCAGTGAGACATCGAGCGTGACGGCGCACCAGTCGCGTGTAGGGGCACGGTGGGCAAGCGCGAGGCAGAGTCGGCGCGTGAGCTCGCGCGGGTCGATTGTCGACGCTCGGTGCGCGTGGGGAACGAGGATGGCGCTGATGCACCGCATGCGGCCGGGTCCGCGGATGACTTCGGCAGCAGAGACGAGATGATCGACGCCTAGGTGGTGTTGCGCGTCGCGGTCGACGGCATCGGCGGTGTGAAAGCCGATGGAGTTGGCGAGCAGGCGCAGGGTGGCGAGCGAGTTGGTTTGCGCGAGGAGCGCAGCGGCGGCGCGAAGAGTGAGCACATGTGCAGTATGCGCGGGGCGGTGGAAAAGACTGTCACCGTTCTAATGCGACCCCGATCAATTCCACGCGGGGTGGTGGAGGCGAATGGCGCGTTCGCGCTTTACTTTTGGGAAGATCGTATGCGCTCACACTTTGCTATCGATGATGTCGACTATTTCGGAAGCCGGTTCGGCGGTGTGCTGGTTGAACGGGGCATTTATCCCCGAGTCGCAGGCGCACATTTCCATATTTGATCGCGGGTTGTTGTTTGGCGACGGCGTGTATGAGGTTGCCGCCGTGCTGAACGGCAAGTTGCTCGATGCCGATTTGCACCTACGAAGATTGGAGCGATCGTTGAAGGCGATTGCGTTGCCGATGACGCAGTCGGTGAGTCAGTGGCTGACAGTGATGCAATCGGTAGCGACGCGAAATGGGATCCAGGAAGGGCTCGTGTATTTGCAAGTGACGCGCGGCGTGGCAGAGCGCGACTTTGCGTTCCCGGCGCGTGTGACGCCGACCATGTTTTCGTATGCGCGCCCCAAAGTGTTGTCGGACGATCCGCACGCGAACGGGATCAGGCTACACGCGGTGGCGGACCTGCGGTGGCCGCGTCGCGACATCAAGAGCGTTGCGATGTTGGCGCAGGTGCTGGCCAAGCAGGCAGCGAAGGTCGAGGGCGCGTACGAAGCGTTGATGCACGAAGACGGCGTTGTAACCGAGGGCGGATCGAGTACAGCGTGGATTGTGCAAAATGGAACGCTGCGTACGAGGCCGATATCGCATTCAATTCTTGCGGGCATCACGCGCGACGTGACGTTGGAGTTGGCGCACGCGCTGCACATTCCTGTGATCCAACAGGAGTTCACGATCGACGAGGCGCTCGCTGCCGATGAGTGTTTGATCACGAGCGCGACGAGCTTCATTTTGCCGGTCACGCGGATCGATCTGCATCAGATCGGCGATGGTACGCCGGGTCCGGTGTCGCGTGCGCTGCGCGAGGCGTATCTCGCGCGGGCGCGTCGGCTCACGGTGTAGTGGAGTTTAGGCGGCCACGTAGTCGCGACTTTTCCACGAGACGTGCTGACCGCGTGCGACGGCCACCACGCAAATCGCGAGCAAGATCGCTGCGCCGAGTGGCGCGAACAGCGCGCGGTGAATCGGGTCGCGGTTCATGCGATTGGCTTGCGCAAAGGTCGCGAGTACGCCAACACTCGAGACGAACGCGAACGAGATGATCGCTACCGACGACGCAGTGCCAAAAATGAGTTGCACGATCGCCACGAACAGCACAACAAAGGGCGCAAGCAGCGAGAGCGGAAACAACGGCAGTAAAACCGGGTACGCCCAGCGCATCAGCGACCCTTCCGGCATCGCGAACCGTCCGCCCGCGTACACGTTTTTTCCCCATCCGCGCATCAACGCCGGCAAACTGTCGTACATGCGGGTGCTGAGCTGATCGACGCCGCGCACCAGCGACACGCGGTGCCCGCTCTTCCATACCGCTTGCGCGATCATGAGATCTTCGGCAACGAATTCACGAACCGCTGCATGGCGTCCGATTGCGTCGTACACCGTACGCGACAGCATGAAGCATTGCCCGTTCGCGATCACATCGATCGCGCGCGCTGCACATTCTAATTGCTCGGTTCCACCATAGCGCAGCAAGATCATCGCGAATACCGTTGGTTGCACCGCTTGCTCCCAGACGGTCACCATATCCTGTCGGCCGGCAACGGACATCAGCTCCGCCTCGCGAACTGTTCGCGCTGAGACCATGCGTGTTATCAAGTCGGGCGCGTGTCGCGTGTCGGCGTCGGTGAAGAACAGTAACTCGCCGAGCGCATGCGACGTACCGAATTCGCACGCCCACTGCTTGCCAAACCACCCGGCAGGTAAATCAGGCGCGTCCACAACGCGTACGCGCGCATCTCCGGCTGCGGCCGCGCGCGCGAGGGCGCCCGTGCCATCGGTCGAATGGTCGTCCACGACAATCAGCTCGAAGTTTGGCCACGTGGTGCTGCAGATACTTCGCACGCACTCCACGATGTGTACCGCTTCGTTTCGCGCTGGCAAGATCACCGACACGAACGGTGCCCGCGCAGGTACCGCGCTGCTCACATCGTCGAGCGATGGCGTCGTGCGCCGTCGACGCCACATCACAAGCGCAGGAG
>JANXUN010000419.1 GCA_025356185.1 Gemmatimonadaceae bacterium | reverse complement strand
AACGCGACGATCGAGCACGCGTTTTTTAACGGCGACGAGCCGGTGGATCCGTTTTCAGTGCCGCAGTGGAAGCGATTCGGTGACTCCCGCAGCACCCGCGTGACGCTTATGCCGAGCCGCGCGATTGAATTGCAAGCGAGTCGTGCGTTCGTGCGATCGCCGGGAATTATTCAAGGCGGCGCATTCGATCACACGCAGACGGACCTTTCGGTGCGGTTTGCACGGGCGAACGCGATGTCGATGGGACATGACATGTCGACGGGCGCGATGTCGTCGGGCGACACGTCGATGCACACCATGGCATCGACATCCGCACCGCGAATCGACCCGCGGTATCTGCTGCTCGAAGTCGCTCGCACCGACGAGGGTTTTGGCGCACGTCGCGTGTTTCGTTATAACAGCGTGCTTGCTGAGGGAGCAGTTGGCGTCGGTCGATGGACCGTTGCGGCACGTGCGGAGCGTACCGAACGACCAGAAAGTGAACGGTTGCTCGATCCCTTTCGCATCGCGAGCGGGCACATCGATTTTCAGATTATTGGCATCACGCGATGGACGGTGGGGACCGTTCATGTCGACGCACCGACAACGTCTGTGCCGAAGCTGCAGTCTCTGCACGCGACACCATTTGTCGAAGTATCTCGCTCGGTTCCGATCGCGCTCGCCAAGCCGGCGGTGTTTATCCCGCGGGATTTTTACGGCGCATCGATGTTGTGGACAGTGTCAGCAGGCGTTCGAGTTGATATGCGCATGTTCGGCACCATGCGCGAACGGATGGGACGCTACGGTGTTCTCGCGCCTACGCGCTGACGAACAATTTTGATCACGATTTTCTTGCGGAGCGATGCGATGATAGAACGTGCTGTAGTTCGCACAGCGGTACGCGCACTGGCATTTGCGATCGGAAGCGCGTCGTTCGTGGCGTGCTCCTCTGGAACCGACGCGCCAGTTCAGGTGGCGCCCACGCCGACGATCGCGTTGTCGACTTCGGGCAGCACGTCGGCCGCTCGCGGTGCCAGTGGCAGCGTGACGATCACTGTCACGCGTGGCGGCGGCTACACCGGCACGATTTCACTCGCGGCAACGGGTGTGCCGACTGGCGTGACGGCGACGTTTTCGCCGTCCACCTTGACCGGAACGGCGTTGTCGAGTGCGTTGACGTTGACGGCAACGTCAACCGCTGCGTTGGCAACGGTGTCCATTGTCGTCGAAGCGAGCGGCACGGGTGTCGCGACGGTTCAGTCAACTGTTTCGTTGACGGTCACGCAACCGCTTCCCCTGACGTTGGCGATGCTCGGCGTGGCCAGCGTACCCGAGCGTTATACGTCTGAGCTGTGGGTGCGCGGCACAACCGCCTACACGTCGACATGGGGAACCCGCGGAGCCAATCGCGGCAACGCCGTCAAGATTTGGGATGTCAGTACGAACACCCCCGTGCTGCTCGACACGATTATTGTCGCAAACGCGGGGACGACTGGCGATGTGCAGGTGTCAGACGATGGCAAACTACTCGTGGTGGGGATTGAGCCGAATGCGAACGGCGGGTTGGCGGTTTACCAGCTGGACACGCCCCGCACCGCGCGATTGCTCGTGCGCACGACCGGCGGCGAATTGCAGTACGGCGTCCATACCGTAGAAATCGCGCGCGTGAATGGCGTGCTGTACGCATTTTGTTCGATTGATCCCGCGAGTGGTGTGCCCGCGCGATTGGTCATCATGAGCCTCGCCGATCCCGCGAATCCCGTGACGATTTCATCGACCCAACTGGGGAGTCCGTACATCCACGATGTGTTCGTGCGTGATGGATTGCTGTTCACCGCTGAATGGAATGACGGTGTGGGCATTTGGGATATTGGTGGTGGTGGTACGGGCGGCACGCTTGCCGCGCCAAAACGCATTGGGCGGGTCGTGACCGTTGGCGGGCAAGTGCACAACGTGTGGTGGTTGCAAGATCCGGCCACCGGCATCAAGAAATATTTGTTGATCGGTCAGGAAGGTCCGGGCACCGTCGGCTCTAGCTCCATCGGCGACGTGCATGTAGTAGACATGAGCAACATGGCCGCGCCCGTTGAGGTTGCGCGCTACACGGTGCCGGGTGCAGGCGTCCACAACTTTAGCGTGGATGAAGCGAACGGGTTGGCGTACGCTGCGTACTACAACGCCGGCATGCGCGTGCTGGATGTGCGTGGGGACTTGGGTACGTGTCTGGCCAATCAAAAAACCACCGACGGTCGCTGCGATCTGACGCTGATGGGTCGCGAACGCGCGCAGTTTACCGGCAACGG
>JANXUN010000413.1 GCA_025356185.1 Gemmatimonadaceae bacterium | reverse complement strand
TGCGCGCGTCATTCGGCCGCTTGGTTGGCTTGCGCGTAACGATTGGTGATTTTCGACGGCTCGGAGGTACAATCTCCGCGACGACCGCACCAGCATCCGCCCTCGCGTCTTCGACACCGTGCACGGCATTCGTGGGCATCGGATCCGGCAGCAGCACGAGCACTGACATCGGCGGCAACGTCACGACGATCGACTGCTGGAATCCGTGATAGGGCTCCTCGTCCGTCGAGAACTCGGCGCCGGTTGCAAAGCCGCTGCCGCCGAATTCGGCGGCGTCACTGTTGAGTGCGAGTGTGTAGCGACCGGCTAGCGGAGCGCCTAGGCGATAGTGTTCGCGCGGAATTGGCGTCAGGTTCATCACGACGACGGCGTGCGCCGCACCGTCGTATCGGACAAACGAAAGCACGGACTGCAGCTTGTCGGTGACATCGATCCACGCAAAACCCGACGGATCGTGATCGTGACGCCAAAACACCGAATGCTGGTTGTACAGCGCGCCAGCGGCCGCGACGAACGCATCGATACCGCGACGACGGGGATCGTCCATCAGATGCCATTCCAAACTCGCATCGTGATTCCATTCGCTCCATGGCGCTAACTCAATGCCCATAAAAAAGAGCGACTTGCCGGGACGCATGATTGAGTAGGCAATCAGCGTGCGCAGATTCGCCAAGCGCTGCCACTCGTCGCCAGGCATTTTGCGCAGTAACGAGCCTTTCATGTGCACGACTTCATCATGCGACAGCGGATTGATAAATCGCTCGCTGTACTCGTACATCATCGCGAACGTCAGCTTGTCGTGCGCGCCTTTGCGGAAGAACGGATCGGACTTGTAGTAGTCGAGGGTGTCATGCATCCACCCCATGTTCCACTTGAATGTGAATCCCAGTCCGCCGTCGCGAATGGCGTGCGTGACTTTTGGCCATGTCGTGCTTTCTTCGGCAATGGTGATCACACCGGGATACTGCGTCTGCACGACGGCGTTTAATTGCTTGAGAAACGCCACGGCTTCCAGGTTTTCGCGTCCGCCAAATCGATTGCGCAACCACTGCCCTGCTTCACGTCCGTAGTCCAAGTACAACATCGATGCGACTGCGTCGACACGAATTCCATCCAAATGAAACTCTTCAATCCAAAAGAGCGCGTTCGCCAACAGAAAATTGCGCACTTCGTGTCGCGCATAGTTGAAGATGTGCGTGCCCCACTCGGGGTGATCGCCTAAGCGCGGATCTTCGTGCTCGTAGCACGCGGTGCCGTCAAAGCGGCGCAGCGCCCAATCGTCTTTCGGAAAGTGTGCCGGGACCCAGTCCAGCAACACGCCAATGCCGCACTCGTGCATCGTGTCGACAAAAAACCGAAAGTCGTCCGGTGAACCGTGGCGTGTCGTGGGCGCGTAGTAGCCACCAACCTGATAGCCCCACGAGCCGCCGTACGGATGCTCTTGTACGGGCAGCAGCTCAATGTGCGTGAATCCCAGTCGACGCACGTGCGCGGCGAGCAACGGCGCGAGTTCACGATAGGACATCGGCCCGCCGTCTTCACGGCGACGCCACGATGCAAGATGCACTTCATACACCAACATCGGTTCCGCAATCGGATTGCTCTCGACGCGTTTGGACACCCAGGCGCTGTCCTGCCACTCGTAAGTGCCGCGCCGTTCCACGATTGACGCGTGACCAGGTGACTGCTCGAGCTTGAATCCCAACGGATCGGTTTTCACGCGCGTCGCACCACCAGGCGCGCGAATTTCAAACTTGTACATCGCACCGACATCAACACCGGGAATGAACAGTTCGTACACGCCACTCGTGCCGAGCAACCGCATCGGATGCGCACGGCCATCCCAATCGTTGAACGAACCAATCACCGACACTCGGCGAGCGTTGGGCGCCCACACGACGAACGACGTGCCATCGACGCCGTCGATCGTGCGCAGTTGTGCGCCAAACTGTTCCCACAATCGCAAATGACGACCTTCGCCGTACAAATGCAGATCGATGTCGCCGATAGTCGGAAGAAAGCGATACGGGTCGTCGAACTCGCGAACGGTGCCATCGATAAACTCCGCCGCCAACCGATAGGCAAATGGCATCGAGACACGCGGCACAAAGTGTGCGAACAGCGCGTCACGCAGGAGATGCATGGCAAGCCGTTCGCCGTGCGGCGTCAGGATCCACGCACGAACCGCGCGCGGAATTCGCGCACGAATCACGACACCGTGCGCATCACCGCTCGTTGCCTCATGACATCCAAGCAGATCATGCGGCGTTCGCAGCTCACCGCGTAGCAGTGCCAGAGTCAATTCACGCGGCGCGAGCAGCTGTCGCAACGCGTCAGAAATGTCGTCGTGAAGCGCAGACGGTGTCAGATCGTGGCCGGTCATGCGTGAAAGCTAGCGCCGGCACGCCGCGACGAGCCCGAGGCTCGCGATCTGATACAACGCTGTTAGAACTTTGCGCTGAATCCGATGCCGGCCCACACACCGCGCACCGCGTCGTGCGATCCGGTTGCCGTGGATCCCAGCGCCGCGCGACCTCGACGGACAATCACGCGGTTTCCGGCACGACTGACCGTTTCATTGACCGCGCCAAGAGTGGCGCCCAGTTCTGGCGTCAGCGTGAGCGCACGACCGAACGGAATGTCGACCGAGAGGCCAGTGGCGGCGCTCCATGCATTGGCATCTAGTGACGCATTCAGGCGCTGCGTCCCCTGCTGCACGTTGATGACGGCGCTACTGGACTCGCGCAGCAACGTGAGGCTTGGCGAAAAGGTCAACGAACCGCGGCTTATGAGCAGCGTGCCCGACAGACTTAACAGATCACCCGAAGGAATGAGTCGTGTCGGCTGATCGCTACGCGCATTGCCGAACGGACGCGAATAGAAGCCGTCGGCAATGAATGACATTGTTCCCAAGTCATCCAGCGGACCCACCAGATCCACCGTCAACGTGAAGTCGCCGCCGCCCGGAAATTGGTTGCGTCCGCCAAGCGAGTCGGCGGTACTGTGCGAGAGCTCGGTTCCGAGTGTGAGCTTGTTCTCGCCGACGTTTGCGTTGAGAGATAACCCGCCGCGCAGCGTCGTACCCATCCAGTACGTGACACCGGTCGTGGGTGCGGGCATGTCTTGTTCGACTGCGCCCGAGAGTGCGAGCACCACGTCGGCGACGGGAAACGACACGACTGCGCGTGCGCCCACTTGTGCGGGCATGCCAAGCCACTGACTGGAGAGATCGACGACGGATGTGCTGACGGCGCCCACGGCAATCGTCTGCAGAGAGTCGAGCGCTACTGGTGAACTGCCTGTCCGACCATAAACGCTAATCGTATCGCCCGACCGCAGTGCGAAATCGGCGTTGGCCTGCAGCGGCACCCACGCGTTAACCACCGTGGGCTGCGTGTTCAATCGTACCGGCGTGCCGGAGATTTGCAGTCCGAAGTGTGGAGCCGACAAGTGATATGAAAATGGCGCCACCGATTCAGTGATCGAGGTGGCGCCGACGCTATACGATCGTGTGGTTCCAGAGAACGCGAGCGTCTGTTTGATGGTTCCTGATGTACTGTCGTCGGCGCGCGAACGCGATCGCGTGCTATCCGTTGCGCGTGACGTTTGCCCCTGCGAGGGAGCGGCGACCGTTGCGACGGACAGCGCGCACGCGAGCGCGCCGACGACTACACGCTGCACTCAATCAGCTCGTTGGGCGCGGATTTGCGGCACGCCACGCTTTGAGCTGCGCTGCCGCCGTTTCTTTCGTCAACGTGCCCGCCTTTACACCGTCGCGGATTGACTTGACCTCGGCCGCTTCGGATTTGGCCCACGCCTTTTGCGCGTCGGAGAGCTTGCCCGCGTGCTCTTTGCGGTTGGCTTTCGCCTTTTCGAGCGCTGCCTTCCGCTCTTCAGGCGTCATGTTTTTCAGCTTCTCGCGACGCTCGGCGGCACCCGCGCGCGTGGTTGGCTGAGCCTGCAACGTACCGACTGAAAACAGTGCGGCGCCGACGAGCGTCGTCAACGCGACAACAGTCCGTATCGAAGAAATGCGCATCGAAGTTTGCTCCATGTAGGAAAGAGCGTAGTGTGCGAGTGCGCGCCCGAAGGGTTGGCGCACGATGGGTATCGAGTCAGACGCCGGGGAGCCGCATACGTTAATCCGAATCTTCATTCGGATTAGAAGAGCGACACCTGCTGGCCTAAGGCGTGTGGGTTGACCACGGGAATTCCCAAGCGCTCCTGAATCATGCGTGCCGTTTGTGGTCCGTGTCCAGCAAAATGGTTGTTTGCATACCCGTAGACGGTCCGAACGAGCGACAGCAGGGTCGGCAGCATCGACGCCCACGCGTCTAACTCAGCCGACCGATCGACTTGGATCCGCGAGAAGTCGGTGAGGGAGCGGTCGGGACCCATCCAGCGGACGTAGGTGAAATCGGCCGTTGGCTGTGCGCAGAGTTTGAGCAGCCACTCACGGGGAATCCATTTGCCGTCGCTGAGCGCAAGCGCCACGTGATGCTGCTTGAGCAACGAAAGCGTTCCCTTCGTAATCCACGTTGGCTGACGAAACTCGATTGCGAATTGCACATCGCCAGGGAGCTGTTCGAGAAACGCGGCGAGCGCGTCGCGTTCGAGTGGTGTGAAATCGGGACCACACTGAATCAGAATAGGGCCGAGCTTAGGACCGAGTTCACGCGCGCGGTCGACAAAGGCGAACAGCGTGTCGGCGGCGTTGAGGAAACGACGTTCGTGCGAAATCTCTTGGGGCAATTTCAGCGCAAACGTAAAACCGTCCGGTGTGCGACTGGCCCATCCGCGCACGGTGCTGCTGGGGGGGATCGCGTAAAACGTTGAATCGACTTCGACCGTGTCGAATGCGCGCGCATACGTGCGCAAAAATTCTGTCGCACGTGTCCCGTCCGGGAAAAACGGCCCCACCCACGCAGGGTAGTTCCACCCCTGCGTCCCGATTCGCGCGCTACCGCGCTGGCTTGAGGTCATGCGCGACCAGCACTTGCTCAGCGAGACGGGTCCCGACAATCGCTTCGGTGCGACCAATACGCAGCGTTATGGGTCCGTCAAACGGTGCGCGCGCCAACACCGTGACGTCGACACCAGGGTGCAGTCCGATTTCGGTGAGATAGCGCAATAACTCTGGATCGCGGTCGCTTACCAACAGCATTCGGGCGCGTTCGCCGATCGGTAAGTCGGCGAGCGTGCGCCGCTGTGGCTCGGTAACGGTGCCTTCTGCTGTCGGAATAGGAGCGCCGTGCGGATCGCTGGTGGGATGACCCAGCGCCGCCGCCATGCGTTCTATCAGTTCGTCGCTCGCCGCGTGTTCCAGTCGTTCGGCTTCGTCGTGCACGCGATCCCACGCGTAGTCGAGCATCGTGCTTAAGTAACTCTCAAGAATTCGATGACGACGAATGGTCTTGAGTGCGGCGCGACGTCCTACTTCGGTGAGTTGCACACCATGATACGGGACGTGATCGAGATATCCTTGCGCGGCCAGTCGTCGCACCATTCCTGTCACGGAGGCCGGTGCAACTTCGAGTGCGTCAGCGACATCGCTGGTGGCCGCGTTGCCTTGTCGCGTCTCAAGTTCGTAAATGGCCTTGAGGTAGTCTTCGACGGGCGCGGTGAGCGTCGCGGTCGATGACGTCTCGAGCGGTGCAGTTTTTTTCGCAGTCACCTGTCGCGTGCCAAGTTAACGCACAGTCGAACGACGCGCGTCACGGACCATTAACACGGGGACCGTGGTGAGATGACGCACTTTATTTGCTGTCGTGCCATACCACACGTCTTGCAGACCTTTGTGACCGTGCACCGCCATCGCCACAAGATCACATGACTCACGATCGGCGGCCGATGCGATTTCGACCGCAGGCTCTCCGGCGGCGAGTAGCGAGTCCACTTCAAATCCTTGGTCGCGCAGATCAG
>JANXUN010000657.1 GCA_025356185.1 Gemmatimonadaceae bacterium | reverse complement strand
CTATTGATGTGAACTACGGTCCGTGGAACCGCCTCGACGAGAATGCCCCGTTCGTTACGGAAATAGGCGCGCGTCCGGCGGGTGCAAACCTGTATCCGCGCGAGATGACAAAGCAAACTTTCGAAGCTGTGCTCGCGCGCTCCCAAAAAGCGCAGCAAGACTCACTAAAGAATTTGTACACCATTGTGCGACATGGCCCAGATAGCAGTCTGGTGTCCATTCCCTATCACGTTGCGTTTCACACGCAGGACAGCATGGCCGCCGTTAAGCTGCGTGAAGCGGCCAAACTCGCTGAAGATGCGGGGCTGAAACAATATCTCGAACTTCGCGCCACTGCGTTGCTCACCGACAATTATCAGGCGAGCGACTTGGCGTGGATGGACATGAAGAACAACACCATCGATATCGTCATTGGCCCGATTGAAACGTACGAAGATGGACTGTTTGGCTACAAAGCGGCCAACGAAGCGTACGTATTAATCAAGGACAAAACGTGGAGCAAACGCTTGTCGCGCTACGCGTCGATGTTGCCCGCGTTACAAAAGGGAATTCCCGTCGCCGCCGCCTACAAGAGCGAAACGCCAGGCACCGATTCTGACTTGAATGCGTATGATGCAATTTTTTATGCGGGCCAAGCGAACGCGGGCGCAAAAACGATCGCGATCAATTTGCCCAACGACGAAGAAGTGCAGCTCAAGAAAGGCACGCGCCGCTTGCAACTCAAGAACGTGATTCAAGCCAAGTTTGATAAGATCTTGGTGCCAGTTGCGCAGGAGTTGATTGACGCCGATCAATTGGCGGTACTGACCTTCGACGCATTCTTCGAGAACACGATGTTTCACGAAGTGGCCCACGGACTCGGCATCAAGAACACGATCGACAAAAAGGGCACGGTTCGCGCGGCGCTCAAAGAGAAGGCGGGCTCACTCGAAGAAGGCAAAGCCGATATTCTTGGCCTGTACATGGTGCAAGCGTTGAACAAGCAAGGTGAACTGAAGGGCGAGAACATTCAATCCAACTATGTGAGCTTTTTGGCGAGCCTGTTTCGCTCGGTGCGATTTGGTGGCGCAGACGCGCACGGCCGGGCAAACATCGCGGCGTTCAATTTCTTGCAGCAAGCGGGCGCGTTTACGCGCGATGACAAGACCGCCAAGTATCGCGTGGACTTTGCGAAATTTCAGGCGGGGATGAACGCGTTGAGTGAAAAGATTCTCATGCTGCAAGGCAATGGTGATTACGCGGGAGTCGGCGCGTTTCAGGAGCAGTTCGGAAAACTTTCAGAGCAAACAAAGAAGGACTTGGAGCGGCTGAAGTCGAAGTCAATTCCGGTGGACATCGTTTTCGAACACCGTGAGTAGTTTGTTGGTTGCCTTCAACACGCCCGGGCTAACGAGCAACGTCACGGGGCGTTCCGACAACGACGCACGACTCGCGTCGTGAGACTGGATGCACACAAACACACGCACACACGCGCGGTTGTGCACATCCAGTTCTCCGTTCCGCACTGCCGGTTAGTGCAACTCAGTTCGCCGAGCAGCCCGCAGTCGGACAGATGCCGACGCCGACGCCGACGCCGACGCTGACGCCGCCACGTCGGGGCGCGCGGCCTCTCCGGCAGGCGTCGGCGCAAGCTCCGCGGCGACGCACACGTAGCCGGGCTCGACACGGACGGAATCACGAATCGCTCCCGCGAAGTCTTCCGTATAACAGTACGCTGTCGCGTCACCGCCGCCGCACCCAGTTACAATGATTGGGATCACGACGACGAGCAACAGTGGCAAGTTCGAGCGACGCATGAAACTCTCCTGAGGTTTGGGGTTCAGAGGGTACTACAAACGCGTTCGCGCTACAAACCCACGCAGCCCGTAGTGTGCGGTGGACATTCCGGTTGGGCGCAACATGAGTTCGCGCATTTGTGAGGCGCGTTCGCGCTCGCCTCGCAATTCGAAGAGCTGCATGGCCAGCCATCGAAGCGCAACACCGCTGGGTCGGTCTACAGAGAACGGATCGTGTTCGCCAGCTATTGCCGCGCGCACCAGACTGCTTTCGAGTTCGCTGGACACGCCATCGGGTGCGTGCGTGTCTTTGGTCTGCATTGTCACCAGCGCGTCGAGATAGATCAATCCGGCTCCGAGACTGCGCGCGGTGACATCGCTACGCGAACGTAGCTCCGATAGCGTTCGTCGCGCTATCGCCAGTTCACCACGCTGCGCGAAATACACCGCGCGTACGAACTGCGCGCCCGCGGAGCTGTCGATCAACACCGCACTCGGCAGCGACCACTTTGGCGTTGCGTGTCGCACGAGATCAAGCAGCAATCGCGCGTGCAGATACGAACGCAGCGGCGCGCCGGTTGATGTGGCGATGACACCATCAAGAATTGCCACCGAACGCGCGGTATCGCCGAGTGCCATGCGGGCGCCCGCTGCGTTCAGTACCGCTGGCACGCGCACCCAACTCTCTGTGGCGCTTGATTGCAGCAGCCGCTCACTGACTGCGGCCAACGAGTCCCAGCGATTCGACGCATTGAGCACCATCAGTTGCATGAACGTCGAATCCGCACCGTGCAGTTTCGCCACCAGTTTCGCTGCACTGTCGAGGTGTCCTCCCACCACCAACTCGGCAGACACGTTTAATAGTTCAATGGGTCGCGGTCCGAGCAGGAACGGGTCGATGGTTGCCGCGCGCTCGAACGCTTGCAGCGCTTCCTCATGTCGACCCATCGCGGAGAGGTAGAGCGCCAGGTTATTCCATCCGGAAACACTCAAGGGCCGCTGGTCGAGGAACCGACGATACCACTGCGTTGCTTCCTCGAAGTTGTGCGCCGTGTTAAACGCTGCATCTCCACGAAGCCGATCGGCGTCGGCCGGTGCGAGACGGTCACTGTAGCGCAACGCTTGAGCGAACGCGTGCGAGGCCGAGTCGGGTTGTCGCGTTTGGGCAAAGTCATTGGCTAGCAACGCCCACGCTGCGGCGAATGCACTGTCCGCCTGGAGTGCCTGTCGCGCGAGGTGAATGCTTGCGTCGACCTTTCCTTGCTGAGCGGCGGTGAATGCGTCGGAGTACAACTGGAATGCCGCGAAGGATGGCGTGCTGACCAATTCACGCCTGGGTCCTTCATTCGTAGCGACAGCGACTTCACCTGCTGACATGCGGAGTTCACGTACGATGCGCGAGATCTGCTGCAACAGCTCGTCGCCTTTTACGGAGCTCACCACCGCCTTCGTCCCGATTGTTTGCAAGCTGTCGGCGCGCGCCAGTGTTGCAGTCAGCGCAACGCGATCGGCGCCGACGCGATGCACCGTCGCTGTGAGGATCAGCCGCACACTCGATCGCAGCGCGACTTCGCGCGCACGCGACGGGGTGAGCGGGGTTGTGTCGGGGAGTAACGCGGCGCGCAACGCCTGACGCACTTGGTTTGCGGTAACGAGTGCGAGTTGAGAAGATCGTGAGAACTCAGAACGCAACAACTCTTCGAGCGCAGCGGCGAGTTCACGCTCTTCGGGTGCTGCCTCGACGCGACTGACCAGAAGCCACTGCGGCGCCGCCGTGACGATTGGTTTGCTCTTGTTAGCAAAGA
>JANXUN010000339.1 GCA_025356185.1 Gemmatimonadaceae bacterium | reverse complement strand
TGACCATTGTCGAGGCCGACGTGTTGCAGACGTCACTCGCCGAGCTGGCTCAAGGACCGTACGTGCTTGCGGGGAATGTGCCGTACTACATCACGACACCGATTCTTTTTCACGCGCTGCAGATTCCACGGCCCGATGTGGCGGTGTATCTCGTGCAAAAAGAAGTCGCGGATCGCGCTGCGGCACCACCTGGTGACAAAGTCTACGGTGCACTGAGCGTGAACGTGCAAGCGTTTGCGAATGTCGAGGTTATTCGACGCGTTCCACCTGGCGCCTTTCAACCCGCGCCGACGGTCGACTCGGCGGTCATTCGCGTGACGCCACGAGCGGAAGCGTTGATCAAACCAGAGCTCGAAGCGCGCTATCGCTCGCTCGTGCAGGCCGCGTTTGGATTGCGTCGTAAACAACTGATTCGCGTAGTACGAACGATCGCGTCGATTGACGCGGAAACAGCAGCGGCGATTATCGCCGAGTGCGCGTTGTCGCCTACCGCGCGTCCTGAAGTACTGTCCCCCGCGGATTTCGCGACGCTGACGCGCGTGCTGTCGCGTACACTAGGCGGCGCTGGTACCGCCCAATCCGTTGGTGAGAGCGAATGACAGCCCTTCAAGTTCGATCGCCATATTGACGGACTTGAGAGACACATGTGCCGGCACAATGATCTGCGTCGGGGCAAAATTGAGAATCGCGCGGACGCCTGCTGCGACAATGCGGTCAACGACGGCTTGCGCGTCGTCTGCGGGAATGGCGAGGACCGCGATAATAGACTCTTCGCCCTGTAGGTCTTCTTCGAGAAGCGAAATGTCTCGCACGATCGCGTCGCCCCACGCATGGCCAATTTTTTCAGGACTGTTGTCGTAGACACCAGCGACACGAAAGCCTCGCTGACGAAAACCACCATAGTTCGCGAGCGCGGCGCCGATTTTTCCCGCACCGACAATAATCACCTTCCATTCGCGCTCGAGGCCGAGAATCTCTCGAAGGCGCCCACTGAGTTCGTGGACCGGATATCCCAAACCGCGCTTTCCAAAGGACCCGAAAAACGACAGGTCCTTACGCACCTGCGCAGGCGTCGTGCCGCACAATTGTGCAAGCTCGTCGCTGGAGGCGGTGTGCTGGCCGCGCCCGTCGAGGTCCTCCAAGTAGCGGAGGTACATCGAGAGGCGACGGACGGTTGAGTCGGCGATTCTCTTCACGGGAGTGCTTGTGAAATTCTTCACAAAGTTAGGTGCATTCACGCGTATTTACCAGCCCGACCGCACGCTCGCTAAGTTGACCGCGATGGCAGCCTCTCCCTTCGCCCGCACTGGAACGCCCGGCACGGTGGTCGGACAGCGTCCTACGACGCTCTCCGCACGCGCAGCCGAACGGTTGGCGGCAGGTCCCTTAGATGCCGTGACGCTCATGCGCGACGTCTGCCGAGTGGAGCGACTTCAGCACGACGCCGCCGAACGGATTGCGCTCGCACTGCTTTCGAGTCACGAGGAGTTCGTGCGCCTTCCCTCAGGGCATTGGGATTTGCGAGATCGCGCGCACCGTATTGTTGTCCAATCGACATCGGATTCGCTGGACGCAACGATCGCGACGGTCGGAAACGAATCTCTTGGACTCTCCGCAATCGATTTTGCGGTGGTCGACGTGGAGACGACTGGTACGCGCGCGGGCCACGGCGATCGCATTACCGAGATTGCGATTGCGCGTGTGCGCGGCGGCGAAATCGTCGAGGTGTATTCGAAGCTAGTGAATCCAGAGCGCCCGATACCGTCGTACATCACGGAGTTGACGCATATCACCTGGGATATGGTGAAGGATCAGCCGCCGTTTCGACACGTGGCAGATCACGTCACGTCGCGACTTGCGGGCCATGTCTTTACTGCGCACAACGCCGCGTTCGATTGGCGATTCGTCAGCGAAGAGCTTTCTCGCTGCAACATGCGGTTGTCCGGGCCGCGATTGTGTACGGTGCGCATGGCGCGCGCGTTAGTACCTGCGCTGGGCCGACGCACCCTGGATCATGTCACGCGGTACTTCGGGATCGACATCGATGTTGCATCGCGACACCGCGCCGCAGGCGATGCGGAGGCGACGGCGAAAGCGCTGTTACGCATGTTGCGCATTGCAACCGACGAAGGGATTGACAGCTGGTCGGCGCTGGAAGCGCGCCTCGCGGCACGCATTAGTCATGCGGCACGAAACGCGTCCGAACGCCGACGTCGTGCGTTTCCTATGCCCGCCATCGAGGATTACATCGCGTGAGCTTTCCCGAACCGCTCGTTGAGACGCGCATGCTCGGCCGGTGGCGCATTCACGCCATCCAAGCCGGGGGACAGCAGCTTGACGGAGGCGCAATGTTTGGGGTCGTGCCCAAAACGCTGTGGGAGCGAAGACTCGCCGCAGATGCTCGCAATCGCATTCCGATGGGGATGCGTTGCCTGCTGGTCGAGCACGACGACGGGCTGATATTGATCGACAGCGGTGTCGGCAACAAAGAATCTGCCAAGTTTCATGAGATCTACGGGGTTGAAAACGTACCCACCCATGACGCCGTTGTTGGCCGCACGGCGCTTGAATCCGGCATCGCGCAAGCGGGGTTTTCTCCAGACGATGTCACGCTGGTGATCAACACGCATTTGCATTTCGATCACGCAGGCGGCAACACGTGGCGTAACGAAGCGGGAGAGGTTCACGCGACCTGTTCCAATGCACGGTATGTCGTCCAGCGGGGCGAGTACGCGTATGCCACTCACGCCAACGAGCGCACGTCGGCGAGCTACTTCCCTCACAATTGGGATGCGATCTTCGCAGCCGATCGCTTTGACTTGATCGAGGGCGAGCCTGAACTGCGGCCGGGAATTCGCGTGCGCCGCACCCCGGGGCATACTCCGCACCATCAGAGCGTACTGCTGACGTCGGGTGGCGAGACGCTGTGCTTTCTCGGCGACGTGGTACCCACCTCGCATCATTTGCCGCTTCCGTGGATTATGGGATACGACGTTGAGCCGCTCGTGACGCTCGAGTCCAAGCGCGCCCTCCTGGGAGAAGCCATGGCCAACGACTGGCTGTTGGTGTTCGAACACGACGCACACGTCGGATTCGGACGGGTAGCCGACGATGGAAAGGGGTACCGACTGGCCGAGTAGGGGGTGAGGCCTTGACCGGGCGCGTAAGTCTTCTACTTTTATTGGGTTAGCAGAAGTTTTGTAGAAAAACCGAGAAGCGATTGGGCAGCGACGCCCCGTCCACCCTTCGGCCCTCGACGCGGAATGTGCGCATTCCCCGAGGTGTGCTGATGGAGTCCATCGAACCGATCCATTCCGACGCGCGCGGCGAATTTTGCTGATGCGTGCGCGGGAATGGTGTCGTTGCGACGCGGATTCCTAGTCAGGGGTTCGCGTTTTTTCGTTTCTCTTCACTGGAGTTCGGCCTATTCAGGATTCGACCAAGCGTCCGCCACGGGTGAACCGGCAGATCCGGATCAGCCCCGTTCGCGTGATCGCCGCCGACGGAAGTCAGCTCGGCATCATGGAAGTCGATGTGGCATTAGCCCAGGCAACAGAGCAGGGGCTGGACCTCGTCGAAGTGGCGGCCGCTGCGCGGCCACCCGTTGTCCGCATCATGGACTACGGAAAGTTCAAATTTGAACAAGCCAAGCAGGCGCGCGTGGCGAAGAAGAAGCAGCACGTCATTCATCTCAAGGAAGTGAAGTACCGTCCTGGGATTGATGACCACGACTTCGACACCAAAACGCGACACGCGCGCCGGTTTCTCGAAGAAGGCAACAAGGTGAAAGTCACGCTCATGTTTCG
>JANXUN010000326.1 GCA_025356185.1 Gemmatimonadaceae bacterium | reverse complement strand
GCGTTTCCCGATACGGTGATGGTGTTTGTATTACCGCCTTCGGGCGAGGTGCTCAAAGCACGCTTGGCGGCACGAAAGAGTGAAAGTCGAGAGCGCCTCCTTGTTCGCCTTCGTAATGCGTTGGCAGAGTTAGGCGAGGTAGGTCGCTATCATTACGTGGTGGTGAACGACGATCTGGAACGTGCAGTCGACCAGGTCAGTCTGATCATCGACGCCGAAGGGCTGCGTCACGACCGAGTGCACGCCATCGAGGCGCAGGTCGAAGGTCTGATCGCACAGCTATTAGACGAAATTAACGATTTCACGAAAGGTGACTGACTCATGCAGGTGTTCACGCCAACCGAAGTATCGAAGCACGCCGCCAATAAGTATTTGAGCGTGTTGATCGCGGCAAAGTTTGCGCGCGTGTTAAACGAATTTCCGCGCGATCGCTCGCTGCACGAAAAGAAATTGACGACGCGTGCGCTTGAAGAGTTGTCATCGGGCGAGATCGAATATCGCGTGATGCCTCGTCGTCGCCCGGGCGGCTGACGCAGGGCGTGACGCAGCATGGATGCTAGAGATCGGCTGCGTCGCTACCTAGAACAGCGTCGTGAGCTCGGTGAATCCGAGCTCGTCCTCGACGGTATGTCTGTTGATGAAGTCATGGCGGTCGTCGGAGCACAGACATCGGCTCGCGCACCGCGTGCGGCGCGGGGTCCTGCAAGCGCAATGACGCCACCAGCACGTTCGGCGCCACCTCCGCGCGATATGACGGCGCCCGAAGCACCGCCAGCGAGCGCGCCCGCGCCACTGCCGCCGTCCACTCCCACTGATCGCATTGCAGCGAATGCCAGCACGGATTGGCGACGTGCCTTGGGAGACGCACAGGCAAAGGTGCCGACGTCGACACCGAGCAATGACGCGCGCGCGCGCACCATTGCGAGTGCGCCATCACTTACTGATCTCGCAACATTGATCGCGTCGTGCACGGCATGCACGTTGCACGCAACTGCAAAGCATCCAGTTCCAGGCGAAGGAAATCCGCGCGCGGAGCTCATGTGCATCGGTGAAGCGCCAGGTGCCAACGAAGATGAACAAGGGCGTCCGTTTGTAGGCGAGGCCGGACAGCTCCTCGAAAAAATTCTCGGCGCCATCCAGCTGACGCGAGAGTCGGTGTTCATCTGCAATGTGCTCAAGCATCGGCCGCCGGCCAATCGCGATCCGAAACCGGATGAAGTATTCGCGTGCCAGCCGTTCCTCCGTCGACAGGTTGAGCTCGTCCGCCCACGCGTGATCTTGGCATTGGGCCGATTTGCCGCGCAAACGATCCTCAACTCGACCTCGTCGATTAGCGCGCTGCGCGGCACAGTGCATCAGTATCACGGGATTCCGGTCATCGTCACCTATCATCCTGCCGCACTGCTTCGCAATGAAGCGTGGAAGCGCCCGACGTGGGAAGACGTCAAGCATGCGAAGCGACTGTTAGACGATGCGCGCGCCGCGGACGAAAAGACGGATGGCGAAGCGAGCACCCAGGCTTAGCTTCGAGTCTCCATGACAAGTCTTGTTCCACAGGGCGGAGCTCCGGTACCCGCTCCTCGCGACCCATATAAAGAACGACGCCCACCGTGGGCAGAGGAAGCCGAGCAGGCCGTGCTCGGCGCGATGCTCATTGACGCCGATGCGTTGATGCGCGCTGCGGAGCATGTCGACGACTCGATGTTTTATCGCGAGGGACATCGTCGGTTATTTCGCGCGATGTATGCCATTACCGAACGCGGCGGTGTTGTTGATCCGCTGACCGCGGCGGATGAACTCGAACGACGCGGCGAGTTGGTGCAGGCAGGCGGGCGCGAGTATCTCGCGTCGTTGATGGACGCCGTGCCTACGGTTGCCAACGTTGAATATCACGCGCGCATTGTTAAAGAAAAAGCACTGCTGCGTCGACTGATCGAAGTATCGACCGAGATCGTTGGCGACGCGTTTGAAGGACGCACGACGGCAGGTGATCTGCTTGATCAGGCCGAGTCGCGCATTTTTGCGCTGGGGCAATCGAAAGAACGCACGGGTTTTTCGCGTATCAAAGAGTTGCTCTGGCCGGCGATGGAAAAGCTTGAGCTGTTGGCGCAGCGAGAATCCGCTATCACTGGTGTGCCGTCGGGATTTCACGATCTCGATTTCTTGACGTCTGGCTTTCAGCCGGCTGACCTCGTCATTGTTGCCGCGCGACCATCGATGGGAAAAACGGCCTTTACGTTGAACATCGCGCAGCACGCGGCGATTACGGCCAAAACTGGCGTTGCGTTTTTCTCGTTGGAAATGAGCAAGGAGTCGTTGGTGCAGCGTATGTTGGCGAGCG
>JANXUN010000293.1 GCA_025356185.1 Gemmatimonadaceae bacterium | reverse complement strand
TTCCTGGCCAAAAATCGATTCGAGCACGCCCTCTTCGTAACGCACAATGAGCGTGTACTCAATCGCAAAAATCACGATCGCGATGGGCAAAAACCAAAACACCCCCGAGATCACCGTAAAGCCCATCCACGCCAGAAAGTTGCCGACGTACAGCGGATTGCGACACCACGCGAACGCACCGTACGTCACGAGACGTTGCACGTCGCGCGAACGGCGGCGCGTCACCGTGCCAGCCGCCGCCACACCAGCGATGCGCACCAACTCTCCCAACAACACGAGCAGTAGCCCCGCTGCCCACGTCGTCGACGTTTGTTGACCGTGAACAAGTAACGGCACCGCGAGAAATGGCACGGGTAGCCATCCGCGATTCTTAAACAACACGTGGCCCATGCGTGCCGCCGTGGTCCGCTCGCTTGCAGAAATCGTATCAGTCATTACGCGTCAGGCAGTACGGCAGTGAGAAATTCAGCGATTGCGTGCGTCACCGCCGCGGGTCGCTCGACACACGTGGCGTGTCCGGAGTCGGCAATACGCTCAAACCGCGCGATTGTTGTCGACGGGAGTAAATCGCGCATGGCCTGCGCATCCTGCACCGGCGTCAGTACATCTTCATCGCCGACAATGATCAATACGGGCACGGTGATGGAGGCGATCGTGTCACGTGAGTCCGGACGGTCACGCAGCGCTTCGAGCGCGCCCACAATGCCGCTCACCGACTGACGCGCCATCATCACACGCACGCTCTCAACCACCTCTGGTCGACGGGCGCGCGTCGTGGCACCAACCATCCCTGGCAGCTGTTTTTCCGCGACCGCATCGGCACCGCCATTGTGTGCGAGTATGATCATCGCGTTGCGGGCAACACGAGTCTCGTCACTATCCGCGGTGGCGCGCGTGTCGCACAAAATCATCGCGCGCACGCGATCGGGATGTCGTCGCCACAACGCCATCGCGACGTAACCACCCATCGACAAACCGCAAATCACCGCCGACTCGATCTCAAGCCAGTCCAGCAACGCGACGACATCGTCGGCATACTGGTCCATCGAGTACGGCGCGCGGGAGGTCGACTCGCCAAAGCCACGCAAATCCGGCGCGATGCACCGCGCGCGTGCGGCGAGCGCGGTGCGTTGCTGCGCCCACAGCGATCGATCATGCGGAAACCCATGCAGAAAGACGACCGGTGGTCCGCTGCCCTGATCATCGTACCCAATCTGCACATGGTGCAACGATGCGATCACGAGCCCGTCGCAGGTGGCACGTCATCATCCATGAGCGACGGTCCACGATCTGCACGGGACACGGCATGCTCCGCAGTTTCGCGAATACTCATCATCGACGTGCGCATCATGCTCGTGCGCATCACCGACGTGCGCCGCGCGAATCGCATGAGCTCTTCTTCGTGCGCGTTTTCACGTTCAGCGATCATGCGCAACGGCACCAGCAACACCGCCGTGAGCGGCACGGCAACGACGAGTCCGAAAAAGCCGAACACCAACGTCATCAGCGTTTGCGCCACTAACGTAATCGCCGGCGGTAAATCCATCTCTCCGCGCATAAGATACGGGATGAGCAGATTGCCTTCGACGAACTGCATGCCGTAGTACGCGACGGCCACAATACCCGCTTTCTCCGGCGAGTCCACAAAGCCCATTAAGACACCGGGCACCATACTCAGAAGCGGTCCGACAGTCGGGATGAATTCAAGCAGTCCCGCAATAAAGCCCAGCGCGAACGGTGCCTTCACGCCGAGCAGCATGCACACCAACGTCGTCGCCACGCCCATCACTACCATCGCGAGCAGCTGCGTGAGTAACCACTTGCGCAACACGTTGGAAATTTCGCTCAAGACTTCGCGCCCCTTCGGTCGCAAAATTGCCGGGACTGTTGCCAACATCCATCCGCGATACACATCGGGTTCGGCGCCGATGAAAATCACGAGGAAGATGAGCATGATCAGTCCGCCAACTATCTCGACGGTACTCGACAACAACGACAATAAATAGCTGCTCGCGCCCGACATGCCGTCCATCAACTTGGCCTTGATCATTTCACTGGGCCGGGCTTTCGCGACCGGTGCAGCGACGCCCGCAGGTTGCGGAGATGACGCTGAAGCGGCGGCAGACGGTTTGGTCGGCGCCGCAGTGGTGCTGGGCGTTGTCGCGTTTGGTACTGTTGCGACCGGTGGTGCCGGTGTATCGCCCTGCGCCACCGCGCCGATGATTGCGCCGATCGCGCCTGTACGCTGCTTGCTATCAACCCAATCCTGCAATTTTCCGATCGCCGCTGGAAACTGCGTCTGCAGCTCTTTCCCTTGTTCGATCAGTGTAGGTGCCGACAGCGCCAGTCCTCCGCCAATAACACCCAACGCGGCGAACACAATCAACGCCGAACCCACGCCGCGACGAACCTTGTACTTCTCCAAAAAGTCCACGCCGCGCGTCACGGCCAATCCAAAGAGCGTGGCTAAAAACACCAGAAAGACGAGCGCGCTGACTGAGTACAACAGCTGCAGTCCAAACCACACCGCCAGCACCACACACGCGGCGCGCGCAACGTCGCCCGTTTGCCAGCCGGGGCGGGGGCCGGACGGTACGCCGGAGAGCGGATCGGATTCTGAATTCGTCAGCATAGTGTGGATTGGAACTCTTCACGGCGGTGACGTGACTGGCAAGGGGGACGCGCGCAACTCTGCGCACTCCGTGATCTGCTCGCAGGGTGTACTTTACGCGGAGCCATGCCTCCGTCTGCACCGCTGTATCTCGACACGGCCGAATCGGTCGACCAATTCCTCGCCGGACTGACCAACGTCCGCGCGATCGCCATCGATACCGAAGGCGCCAGCTTTCACCGTTTCGTCGATCGCGTGTATCTGTTGCAGCTCTCAACCGAGCACGCCGAAGCGGTCATCGATCCGCTCCCGATTGGCGTACCGAAACGACTGGGCGCCCTCCTCGAAGATCGCAACGTCGAAGTCATTCTGCACGACGCCGACTACGATTTGCGGTTACTCGATCAAGACTACGGGTGGCGCGTCACCAATTTGTTTGACACTCGCGTAGCGGCGCAGATCTTGGGACTTCGCGCGTTTGGATTAGCGGCGCTCCTCGAGCAGTACTTTGGTCTCAAGCTCGACAAAAAACATCAGCGGGCCGACTGGAGCATGAGACCGCTTACGGCTGACATGCTGGACTATGCGGCGCAAGACACGCGTCATTTACTGTCGCTGCGTTCAAAGCTGCGCGCCGAGCTCGAAACGAAAGGGCGCTGGCACTGGGCCGAAGAAGAATTTCGTCGCGCCGAAGGCACGAAATGGGATAGCGACGGCGAGGACATGGCGTTCTTACGTCTCAAAGGCGCGCGCGACTTGACGCGACGTGAACTCGCGCGACTAAAAGAATTGGCCAAGTGGCGCGACGCAATCGCCGCAGAAATTGATCGCGCGACGTTTCGAGTCGCCGGAAACGAAGTGCTCATGGAGCTGGCAAAGTCCGCACCCTCCGCCCGCGAGGGACTGTTCGCGGTGAAAGGCTTTCCTCGCGGAATGTCCGAGTTGCGCGCCCAGGAAGCGCTCGCGGCGATTGCACGTGGAAATGCCGTCCCCGAAGCAGACCTACCACGCTTTCCCAAAGCGGCGCGGTGGGATAAAGACCCGGAGTTCGACGAACGGGTCGCCCGTCTCAAGGCGGTGCGCGACGTGATGGCGACCGAACTGGACCTGGATCCAGGCGTCCTCTGTTCACGTGACCGTATGGAAGCGGTGGCACGAAAGAACCCGCGCACGCTCGCAGAACTCGCCGAGGTCTCTGAGCTACGCCGCTGGCAGGTCGAGGTGCTCGGTCCGGGGTACGTCAAAGCGCTGGGTACAGACTCACCCTACCGCGAGTGACCGGACCTAGCTGTTGCGTAGCAGCAACAAAGTCACGCACTGTGCTTTGCGAGCAACAGTTTCTCGTCCGGTTCAACGGATATACGCTACGTCAAGCCCAAGCTTAAAAGACGTCTAAAACACTACGCAGCAATCGTTTACACCGTACGAATGCGCGTCCGACGACTTGAAATACACGATCAGGTTGTTCGGCACGCGGGGTGCCTTAAAAGCAGGCGTAGAGCGTTTCGCTCAAAGTTTTTTGCGCCCTTCGACCGCCACGACCATGAACTCCGCCGTCGCCCGACCCGCCACCACCACTGCCGTCCGCTCCGCCCGCCATGGCGAAAAAGCGAGCGTGTTCGGTACCTACGTCACGATGGCGTTGCTCGCCGCCGGAACAGACTGGGTGACGAAAGCGATTGCGACGTTTTTTCTGCACGACGGACGAATTGTTGACGTGATCTCGCGCCTCGGATTCATGCTGGTGTATAACCGTGGCGCGCTGGGCGGATCGTCGATGGGCCCGTTCACCTGGTCGCTCAATGTCGTGCTCACGTTAGCCGCCATCGTTGTCGTCGCGCGGATCGTGAAGCCACTGTCAGCCGTTGACGCACGTGCAACTGTCGCACTCGCGCTGGTCACTGGCGGTGCACTCGGGAACCTCGGAAGCATGCTCACCGGCCCCGAAGGCGTGGCCGATTTTCTATCGCTTCAGGTGAGCGCGGAGACGACGGTGGTCATGAACGTCGCTGATCTGATGCTGTGGACCGGCGCACTCATGCTGATTCCGGTGGTCATTCGACTCATTGGCGCCGTCCGCGCCGATGAC
>JANXUN010000281.1 GCA_025356185.1 Gemmatimonadaceae bacterium | reverse complement strand
GTGCGAATTTCGCGGCGCAACCGGCCAACGTGGTGCGCGATTCGTTGCTGACTGCACTCGGCGTAACTCCGCCCGGAGCGGCGCGTGATGCGATCTTTGCGCGGCTTACTGAAATGGCAACGCCGGCTGCTGGTCGCGGTGGCGCGCCTGCGGGACGCGGCGGTGGCGCGGTGTTGAACGCCGGTATTGTGCTTGCGTACGAGCGCGCGTCGTTTGGTTCGTGGCGACAAGTCGGGATGCTCGCACCATTCGAATTCGGCAGCGTCAACTTTGGCACGTCGCTGTCTGTTGTTGGCAATGAACTGTGGATCGGCGCACCCGGAAGCGACGGATCAGGACGCATTTACCGTGCGCAAGCAGACAAAGATGGTGGCTGGACGGGGATGAAAAAACTTGGTGTCGATACCATTGAAGCGGGCGCGCAGTGGTCGTCGTCGTTTGCCGTGAGTGGCGACAAAGCAATTGTCGGAATGCCCGGCGACGGTGCAGGTGGTGGCACCGTGGCGTTCTTGGCGCGCACACCCGCAAACGAGTGGACGCTGCGTTCGCTCGTGATGCCGCCGGTAACGCCGCGCTACGCGCAAGTCACGGGCAAAGAAGTAAAGTGCGGCAGCGACGGCAAGGCGACCGCGTTTGAGTGTGGCGGCACCGGGCTTATGTCGTATTTGCCGATCAGCGCGATTGGAGGAAAGCGCGGTGTGAGTTTGAGCGGCAGTTGGGGATGGACTGATCCGGTTACAGGGCACGACATCTCAATCATTGGCCGCACCGATGGCGCGGCGTTTGTTGACGTGACCGATCCGGTGAACCCGAAATACTTGGGCGACTTGATGCGTACGAAAGGCGCAAACATGTCGAGTTGGCGCGAAATCAAAACGTACAAGAACTACGCGCTCATCGTGTCCGACGGATCGGGTGATCATCACGGTATCCAAATTTTCGACTTGACGCATCTGCGCGGCGTGACCACGCCAAAGCGTTTTGTCGAGGATGCACACTTTGATGCCGGCAGTATTCACGATATCGCGGTAAATGAAGCAAGCGGATTTGCCTATGCCGTGGGTACCGCGTCTGGCGGTGAACGGTGCGGCGGCGGCCTGCTGATGATCAACATCAAAGTGCCACTCAAGCCCGAGTTTGCGGGATGCTTTGCTGATATCGGTACCGGTCGCTCACGCGGCGGCTATTCGCACGACGTGCAGTGCGTGAACTATCACGGCCCCGACGCGCGCTACAAAGATCATGAGATTTGCATGGCGTCGAATGAAACGACGGTCTCCATTCAAGACGTGACCGACAAAAAGCATGTGAAAGTGCTGTCGCACGCAGACTATCCGACGCCGGGCTATACGCACCAAGGGTGGTTTACCGAAGATCAGAAGTATTGGTATCTAAACGACGAACTTGATGAAACGGGCAATATCGGAAAATCGGCTGAAGGCACGCGTACCATGATTTTCGACGTCACCGATTTGGAACAGCCGATCATGAAGCGCGAGTATATCGGTCCGACGCACGCGAGCGATCACAACCTGTACGTGAAAGGTGATCGCATGTATCAGTCCAACTACAAAGCAGGACTGCGTATTCTCGACATCGCCGATCCGCTCAACCCTAAAGAGATCGGATTCATGGACACGAACCCTGGCGAGAACACGGCCGGTTTTCAGGGGACGTGGAACAACTATCCGTTCTTTAAGAATGGCGCGATCGGCGTCGTGAGTATTGGCGAAGGCTTCTTCATGGTGCGCGATGTCACGCGAAAGATTGTTCCGTAACGTTGTCGCGTTAGTTGTTGGCTGCGCATCGATTCTGGGTGCGCAGTCGAAAAAAACTGCGCCGACAAAAGCGCCGCAGTCGGCCAAGTTGTACATCACCAACCAAGGTGGTGCGTCGATCACCGTTGTCGACCAACAGAAACTGACAGTCGACACTACGATCGATCTCACCACCTTGGGCTTCACGCCCAACGCAAAACCGCATCACACGGCGGTCGAGCGTGACGGATCATTTTGGTACGTCACCCTGATCGGTGATGGCAAAGTGCTCAAGTTCAATCGCGCAAACGCGCTGGTCGGACAAGTACCAATGGAAACACCGGGACTCATTTCACTCGACCCGGTGCACGACTCGCTGTACGTCGGACGTTCGATGACGGCGGTGAATCCGCCCAAGTCACTCGGCGTTATCAAGCGTTCCAACTTCACGATGGTCGAGGAGCAGGAAATTCAAATTCCGCGGCCGCACGCGCTCGCGACATCGCGTGACGGCAAGTGGGTGCACGTTGCCTCGCTCGCCGAAAACCGATTCGCGTCGGTTGAAACGGCCACCGGACGCGTCACGCTCACCACGCTTCCCGGTGTCACTCGCTCGATGGTGCAATTTACCGTAAGCCCGGATGGCACTCGCCTGATTGTTGGCGGCGAACTGTCAAACACGGTGATGGTATTCGACATCACCAAGCCACCTCCATACGCACCGATCGTAGAGTTCGCAGTTGGTGGCAAACCGTGGGATCCGGTTTTTTCGCGTGACGGCAAGCGCGCGTACTTCTCCCAATTCGCCGATAGCGCAGTCGCGGAAGTTGATGTGGTGTCTGGCAAAGTGGTGCGCACGATTCGACAGCACATGGCGCAACCGTACGACATGATTTTGCGCGCCGACGGCAAGTATCTGTTTGTTGTCAACCAAAACATTGGCGGTGTGAAGCCTGGGGCGAGCGCGCACGATAACATGCCGGGCATGACCGGTATGACAACGCCGAAAGACGCTGGCATGGGCTGGCTGTCCATCGTAAAAGTCGCGACCGGCAAAGTTGAAAAAGAACTTCCACTCGGCAAGACACCGTCGGGTATGGGTGCGGCAGGCGCGCGCTGACGCCGCACCGTGCTATGAAATCACGTCTGCAAATACTGAGTGCGACGTTGTGCGCATCGATGCTCGCGCTCGCTGCTTCTCGCGCACCGGCAAACGCACATACGCGACGCGTCACTCGTGCGTGGAACTACGTCGTTCACGTCGACGGCATAGCGGTCACCGATAGCGCGGGCTCCGTTATGCGCTCGCCGTTTCTTGGTGGCTTTGATGTGCCGCGTCCGCAACTAGTCGATATTAACGGCGATGGATTGCCGGATTTGTTTCTGCAAGAGCGTCCCGGCGAGCTGATGTATTTCGAGCACATCGGCGATCATTTCGAATGGCGCACCGATCAATTTCAAAACCTCGACATCGGCGAGTGGTATCGATTTGTCGACGTCGACGGTGATGGCGTGCTCGATTTGTTCAGTGAAATGCAGACGGGCTACATCCGCCTGTGGCACAACGCAGGTACTCGTACGTCGCCAAAGTTCGTTGCACTGGGCGACACGATTCGCGACGTTGATGGACGCGCACTCGTTGCAGATCGACAGAACATTCTGACTGCGGTCGACATCGATTGTAACGGCAAGCTCGACCTGTTTATCGGTCGCACGCAGGGCGTCGTCGACCGCTACGAGCAAGAAGGCACGAGTCCGGGAGGCGCTCCGCGGTTTCGACTGATCGAAGAGAATTGGCAAGGGATTGAAGTGCTCGGCCCCGAGGGGCGAGGCGAAGCCTTGTCACGAATCGACACGGCGCATGGACCATCAGCGACTGAGTCTGCAGCAGCGTTCACGACGACGCGTCGTCACGGCGCCAACACGCTGGCGTTTGCGGATGTGTCCAAGCGCGGCGTGCTCGACTTGTATTGGGGCGACTTTTTTGAGGAAGGGCTGCTGCGTTTTCAAAATACTGGTACGTGCGCGCGGCCCGATTTCACCGCAAAGCCTGCGCGATTTCCCTTCACGAAACCGGTGCTGTCGTCAGGATATAACGCGCCGACGTTTGCTGATGTCGACGGTGATGGTCGCATCGACATGGTGATGGGCGTGATCGGTGGTGCGTATGGCCCCAATCGAACCGCGATCGAAAATCTGTACTATGTGCGACAGCGCGCCGACGATGATTGGTCGGTGGTGACAAAGCGGTTGATCAACACGATCGACGTTGGGTCGGAATCGGCGCCAACGCTTGCCGACATTAACGGCGACGGATTGCTAGATCTCATCATCGGTAGTAAGGTCGCTCCCGAAGGTGGTGTGAGCGGGACCATGACGTGGTTTGCGAATGTGGGAACGGCAACGCAGCCCGCGTTTCGCGAGATGGGATTGCTGCCGATGCGCGGTGACTACAACTACGCGCCTGCCGTTGTCGATCTCGATGGCGACGGAAAGATGGACATCGTCGTGGGTACTTGGCGTGATCGATTGCAATGGTACCGCAACGTGGGAACGACTACGTCGCCGCTGTTCGTCATGGCCGACACGGCGTTGGTTACAATCACGCGCGGCACCAACAGCACACCGAGTTTTGGCGATATCAACGGCGACGGACTTGTTGATTTGGTGATTGGTGAGGCATCGGGAACGATCAATCTCTATCTCAATCGTGGCACGAAGTCATCGCCGCGCTTTGAGTTAGTGAGCGACGAGTTTCAGCACATCAAAGTCGGCCGGCGCAGTGCGCCGACGTTGGTGGACATGGACGGCGATGGGAAACTTGACATGCTCATCGGCAATGCCGATGGTCAGCTGCAACTATGGCGCAACATCACCGTTGGTGCGGAGGTGCGTTTTGAACGTGATCCGACGTTTGTGGTGCAGAGTCAGCCCAACGCGATTCCAGCGGTTGGCGATCTTCATGGTCCCGGTAGTCGCGATCTGCTGGTTGGCACGACCGGCGGCGGCATCAAATGGTTCTCGCGTGGAAACCCGTAGTAGCCGTGGTACCGACGAGCAGTTGATTCGCGCGGCGCGCGCGCAGTCAAACGATGCGATCGCACGGCACGACGTGGCGGCGATCATGTCGTTCGTCGATCACGACTTTATCGTGAACACTGGCAACGGCGGCCAGCTGCGCAGCGCGGCAGAAATGTCGGCAGCATTTACCCGACAGTTTGCTGAGTTGCCCGATGTGAAGTATGTGCGCACGGCGAAGACCGTCGAGGCGAGTGCGTCTCACGCGCTGGCGTTCGAATCGGGCACATGGGTCGGCACGTGGACAGCGCCGGCTGGTCCGGTTCGCACGGGCGGCAAATATTCGGCGTCGTGGCGCAAAATAGACGGCGCATGGCGCATACATGCGGAGCTATTTGTGACGCTGTACTGCGAAGGAAAGGGGTGCAGTTAGATTGTCCGGATGAGAATCGTACGAGGGAAATTTGCGGGTCGCGACTTAACGTCACCGGGAGATTCGCGCGTTCGTCCAACGGCCGAACAGGTACGCGACGGCCTGATGAACATGCTGCACAAAGATCTCGATAAGGCGCGCGTGCTTGATCTGTTTGCGGGTACGGGTGCGATCGGCCTCGAAGCGCTGTCGCGCGGTGCGCTGTATGTCGATTTTGTCGAGAATGGACCGCCAAGTTTGCATGCGCTCAAGGCCAACATCGCGACGCTTCGTGTGCGTGAGAAGGTCAAAGTGTTCAAGAAAGATGCGTTGCCATTCGTCGCCTATCTCGAGCCAGAGCGCTACGACATCGCGTTCGTTGATCCTCCGTACGGTTCGAAGATGCTGGATCGGGTAATCGACACATGGATGCAGCGCAAATTTTCACGCATTTTAGTGTGCGAGCATGCGGTGACGCATGAATTGCCGCGGCCGTATGACAAGCGCATTTTTGGCGACTCGGCGATCAGCATTTATCGGCAAGCGGTCGTCGAAGTAGTGCCCGAACCACCTCCGATTGTGGAGCCAGTATGAACAGTCGTCGTCAGTTTCTAGTGCGCGCGCCGATCGGGTTGGCCGGTGTGCTCGCAGCGTGCAAAATGGAATCGCGCGAGGCGGCGGTAAATGCTGCTGCATCGAGCGCGAAAGATTCGGTGGCGCTCACCGCCAGTTCGACGAGCGCACCAGCGGTTGCGAGCGTGCATCCCGCGCCGTTGCTTTCGAACGTGCCCAGCAATGCGCCGGTGCTCAATTACACGCCCAAGCATGATGAGTTGGTGTACACGTTTGGAGGCGCGGCACCAAAACATCATATCAAATCGGGCACGCGCATTGTTGCGTGGACTGAAGATTGTTTTGATGGTGCCGTGAAAACCGCAAAAGACTTGCCGTCGAAAGTGATGACTGCGGGACACGACAATCCGCAAACTGGACCGTTCTTTATTGATGGTGCAGAGCCGGGTGACACCATTGCGATTCACATTCTGAAACTCGAACCCGCGCGTGATTACGCCGTGTCGTCGTTTGGTCCGGGATTTGGTGCGCTTGTGGGAACCGACAAAACGGCGATGCTTGGTGCCGATTTTCCCGAAATGACGTGGCGCTACGATGTGAACGTCGCGCGCAATGTTGCGCGCGCGGTATCGAGTGACGGTAAGCGCGCGTGGGAAGTGC
The DNA here is from genome assembly GCA_025356185.1 of Gemmatimonadaceae bacterium. Lineage (GTDB taxonomy): Bacteria > Gemmatimonadota > Gemmatimonadetes > Gemmatimonadales > Gemmatimonadaceae > Gemmatimonas. Next base: position 4,228 of record JANXUN010000281.1, on the reverse strand, counting down.
CGATGGCGCCGTTTTTGGGCTGTCTCGGTGTTGCTCCTGCTGCGGGCGAAGTGCGCACCACGATTGTACCCGGACCGTTTGGTGGCAACATGGATTGTCCCGAGGTGCGCGCGGGTAACACCGTGTTCTTAGGCGTGAACGTGCCAGGCGCGCTGCTATCGTTTGGCGATGGACACTACGCGATGGGTGAAGGCGAGATCATGGGTGCCGCGATTGAAGGCGCGATGAACGTTGAGGTGTACGTCGAAGTGATGAAGAAAACATTCGCTGCCGTGCCGCGCATTGAAAATGCGAGCGAAGTGATGTTTGTCGGGTCAGGTCGACCGCTCGAAGATACGGCGCGCGTGGCGTTCAAGGCGCTGGTGAATTGGGTGCGTGAGCAGACCGGCATGACGATGATGGATGCGTTTCAGTTTGTGTCGCAGAACAGCAAGGCTGTCATCGTGCAATTGGTTGACCCCGAGTACACGGTGCTCGTCAAGCTCGACAAGTCACGCATGCCGACGGCGGCGCGCTAATGTTTTCGAGAACTGTACACCGCGTTGTGGCGCCTGCAATGGTCGCGATGTGCGCGCTGATGCTGCACTCGAGACTCGCGGTCGCGCAACAGTTTCCATTCAGTCAACGCGGCACGGTGAAGCAAACGATCGCGTTCACCGACGTAAGCGTCGAGTACGGCAGACCCGTCGCGCGTGGCCGCGCACTGTTCGGTGCGCTCGTGCCGTGGGACAGTGTGTGGCATCCCGGTGCCGATCAGGCCACGCGCATCACGTTTACGCATGACGTTACGCTCGAAGAGCAGCCTGTGAAGGCAGGCACCTATTCAGTGTGGTTGATTCCGCGCGAGCATCAGTTCTGGACATTCATTCTGAGCAAAGCGGCGAACGTCCAACACACGCCGTATCCCGGTAAATCGAAAGATTACTTGCGTGTCGATGTGAGGCCCGACGAAGTCTCCTTCGTGGAGTCGCTGCTGTATTCGTTCCCGTGGATGTCGAAAGACGAGGCAGTGCTGCGCATTCAATGGGGCACCACGGCGATCGGTCTGAAAATCAAAGCGGCGTGGCGGCCGAAAACGTAAGACGCGCGCGTGCCGCGCATATAGCGGCCTCGTGCGCCCTGTCGGTTGTGGTCGCAGTGAATGCGAACTCCATGCAACCGAAAGCGTCAGCGCCGCAATTGTTGTGGGCCACCGAACCCTTATTCACATCGGTCGCACCTGCGCGTGTGAATCGCGATGGTTCAATAATCATTGCTGATCCCGGTGCAAAAGAGTTGTACTTCATTGCCCGCGGAGGAAAGTCGACTCGCAAACTTGGCCGTGTGGGATCAGGCCCAGGTGAATATCGACAGCCGCAGTGGGTGCTACCGCTGCCTGGCAACCTCACGATATTGGTCGATCCAAGTCTGAGACGACTCAGTACCTACAGCGCGAATGGCGAGTATCTGAGCGCGAAGCCGTTTCCCAATGACGCGAATGGATTGGGAGGAGATATCAGCGCGGATCTCGAGGGTCGCGTGTGGTTTCGAGACATGCCGGCCGATCCACTGCGAACAAAGTTGGTGGCACTACATCTTTTGAACTTGCTCACTGGAACGGCGGAATCTGTTACGACAGTTTCTACGGTACCGATGACGAATATGGGGTCACCGTTCGACAATTCTCAACAGCGATATTTCATGGTAGTGCCATATGCAAATGCCGACGGCGTCGTCGCGCTTCCTCATTCGCAGGCGCTCATTGTACGCGCATCAACAAAACAGATGGAATGGATAGACGCGTCGGGGAAAATCATAACCGCGCGTCCGCTGCCATCGCCTGCAGAAATTCCGGTCACCGCAGTGCAACTCGCGAAGGTCAGCCCAAAAGATCTGCAACCGTACATGCCGAGAAAGCAACTTGCGTTTGATGTCGATTTCATGGTGGCGTCGGAGGACGGCTCCGTGTGGATTCAGCGCGTGCGGCCAGACGCGACCGCGCGCACCGAGTGGGTGATCGTATCGAGAACCGCTCCCGATCGAGCAGTTTCGTTGCCGTCGAGAGCACGACTGATCGCGATCAGCGCGGGCAGTATTATTGTTGCAGAACGAACCGACGATGACGTGGAGCGAATCGCAGTCTACGGCGTACGTTACTGAACGCACGTGTCGTGCGGTCGTCTACGGATCAAATCAGCACGCCGCCCAATTCCAGGTCCAGCAGAAACTGTTTGATCGCTACGCCGCCGCCAAATCCGGTCAGACTTCCATTCGCACCGATCACGCGATGGCACGGAATGATTATCGGTATCGGATTGCGTCCATTCGCGGCGCCAACAGCACGCGTGGCATTTGGCGATCCGATCGCGCGGGCCTGCTGCGCGTATGACCTTGTGTCGCCGTATGGAATAGTTTGCAGCGCTGCCCACACCTTGCGCTGAAACTCTGTGCCCTGTGGGTCGACAGAAATCGTAAACGCGCGCAACGTACCGGCGAAATACAAATCAAGTTCACGACGTGCGCGATCGAGAATCTCGTCATCGCCCAGTGTGTATCGCGGCAGCGGATACTTACCATTCTCGAAGTCCACCTGCATCAGCGCAGTACCGCTCGACGCGAGCGTTAATGCGCCGATGGGACTGTCGTGGATTGCACTGATCACGTCATTGCGCTCAACAGAGCTGGTATCAACACGGCTATTTGTTCGCTTCCAGCGCTTTCTTGCGCTCCAGCCACGACTGGCCTTCGGTAATCCACTTTGGCGCTGGTTCGTTCTTGAGGAAATGACCAAACCACTGCAAAATGCGGCGCTCGTAGTCCACCTGATTTTCTTTTTTGCCGAGTCCGTGGCCTTCGCCGGGATACAAGAGCATCACCACATTTTTTCCCGCGCGACGCGCGTAGTTGTAAAACTCGACACCCTGACGCATGTCAACTGTGGGATCTTCACCGCCGATTTCCACCAACACGCTTTTCGCGGGCATCACGTGAATTTTATCGAGTGGTGAATTCTTGATCATCGCCGGCATGTCTTCCCACGGCGCGACCTGCATGCGGAACTGGCCCGTTTCCCAGTGATCAAATTCTGGTACGGAACTCCAGTGCATCTGACCCGCGAAGCTGATCATGTCAGAAATGCCGCTGCCCATGATGGTAGTCTTAAACAATGTGCTGTGCGTCGCGAGATAGGCCGCTTCGTATCCGCCTTGTGAATGTCCCACGTGCCCCACGTTCGCCGCGTCGACCAATCCACGCGCAATCACTGAACGCACAGCGGGTTCGACCGACTGCAACACCGCCACACCCGGCTCACGCGGACGAAACACAATGTCCGGCATTAAAACGAAGTATCCGTTTTGCGTGAACACGCTGGTGTTGTAGTAGTCGGTCTCGCGCGGCGCAATGTAGCGATGCAAATCCTGACTGAGCAACTCGTACGTGTATACAATAAGCGGATACTTCTTTGATGCGTCGTAGTTTGCCGGATAATACAAAATCGCTTGCAGTGGCTTACCGATCGAACTGGTAAAGTTCATCAGCTCGGCTTTCCCCCACGCATAGTCTTTCTGAAATGTGTTGGTCGCCGACATCGCCTTGGCGTTGTTTAAATCAACTCCGCCAATAAACACATTCGGCGATTCATCAAAGCGATTGCGCGTGTACGCGTACTTGTCGGCGCTGTCGGCTTTGATCAGTCGCGCAACTGCGGCGTCGGCGAACACGAGACGTTTCACGGTGCCATCGGGTGATCGCAGCGCGTAGCCACTCTGCTTCGTGCGTTTGCCGTACACCGCCAGATACACTGGCTTGCTCAAATCCACCGCGCGATCAGCGGCCGTCGCGCCAAAGCCCGCCAGCGACACCAACCGATACTCGATGCCGTCTGCAGCGCCGGTGGTGAGCTTTGACTGATTGCTGCCATCAAGTGCGAGCGACCAAATGTCATAGCCCGCATAGACCAACATGCGCGTGCCGTCTTTGGTCCATCCCGGCGTACCAATCGAAGGTAAGACATCGGTGGGGTGATCGTCATCGCGATCAACAAAGTCGACGTGTTGTGCATTCGTGAGCGACGCCGTGAGGTTGGCACGCGCTCCGGTCGCCACATCGATCGACCAATAATCTCGGCCATCAAACCACGCGACGTGCTGACCTGTCGGATCCGCACCAACGAGATGTCGGACCTTCGTTAGCAGTTTCTTCCGCTCACCCGTCGCCAGGTTGATCGACCATACGTCAAAATCGCGTC
>JANXUN010000236.1 GCA_025356185.1 Gemmatimonadaceae bacterium | reverse complement strand
GATGTTAGGTGCCGCCATCGGTGCAATTCAGTATCTGCCCGTGCGCGAATATGTGTCGTGGTCGCCCCGCGCCGGAGGACGAGGATATGACTACGCAACCAGTTTCTCGATGCCAATCGAGGAAACACTCAACCTCTACCTGCCGCAGTTCTCCGGAATTCTTGAACACTATTGGGGCAGCAACGCTATTCATCTGCATAGTGAATACGTCGGAGCGAGTGTGCTGGTGCTGGCGTCTCTGGCGTTCGGCGGCGGTCTCGCGAATCGTTATCGCGCGCACGCATGGTTTTGGATGGCGACATGCATCGTCGCGCTTTTTTGGGCATGGGGCGGCAACACGCCATTTTATCAACTTGTGTACGCCGTCATTCCTGGTGCGCACTATTTTCGCGCGCCGAGCACGATACTCTACGTCGTCGCGTTCGCGATATCGGTCTTGGCTGCACTTGGTGTGGAGCGTGCGTGGTCCGGAGTCGGGTCAAAGCGATTCGCACTCACGTGGACGTCGATCGCACTTGTCGTCGCCCTGGTTGCGTCGTCGGGCATATTGACATCAATCGCGCGCAACATTGCACCGACGCGCTCGGATGCGATCGACGCGAACGCGTTCGATCTTATTCTTGGCGCGTGGCGATCCGCCGCGTTCGCGATTGCGACGATCATGATTATCACAGCCATCGCCCGCGGACGACTCCTGAAAGCCCGCGCCGAGTGGCTATTGATCGCAACTGTTGCACTCGATCTTGTCAGCGTTGATCATCACTACTGGCAATTCAGCGCTCGCGCTGATGCCTTGTTTGCGGACGACGCGATCATCACGTATCTAAAAAAGCTGGCGGAACCCGCTCGCGTGATCGCATGGCCGTTAAGCACCAACATGGCGTCGCAGGATCCGTTCCTTTTAGGGGATGCGTTGATGCACCACGGCATCCGCGGCGTGCTTGGCTATCATGGAAACGAACTCGGTCGCTTTCAGGAGCTCTATGGCAAGAACGAAGGCTTTCAGTCGGTGGCCAACCCAAACTTTTGGGCTCTGACGAACGCACGTTATTTTTACACTAACGCCAACAGTCTTCCGATTCCCGACGTCATACTTGTGTCCGGACCCGTTCGAAACGCCGCGGGTTCGATGACGTATCTCTTTGAACTTCCCGGTGTCAATCCGGCCGCTTGGGTAGTTCCTCTTATGGTCAAACTTGACGACGCCTCAACCAAGTCCACCGTACTCAATCCGCTGTTCGATGTGCGACGTGTTGGGCTCTTCGATCAGTCGTCTGCCGTTTCGTCAAAACCTGTGAACTCACCGCTTCCACAACCACTCCCACTTGGCGTTCGCGTGTCACGTTACGAGCCGGGAGCTATCGATCTCACGCTCGATGGAACGTCTCCCCCCGGGGCGGCCCTGATCGTGTCAGAGAACTTTTATCCCGGCTGGACGGCAACCGTTGACGGTGCGCCGGCGACAATTGCGCGCGCAGATTTTACGTTAATCGGAGTCGAACTACCGACAAACGCGAGATCCGTGTCGCTTCGCTTTGATAGCGCAACGTATCACACTGGTAAGCAGATCACGTTGGTATCAATCCTTACGGCCGCAGCACTCCTCCTCATCGGCGTCGTGCGTGATCGACGAGCGCTGGCGGTCGTGGCGTGAGGGACTCCGTATGAGCCGAATACCGACGCCGGCAAGAGGCACGGTCGCAATCGGTGAGCGCGCCTTGGTGATCGTGCCGACCTACAACGAGAGCGAGAACATCGCGCGGATTGTGCCGCGCATTCTTTCCCAAGACCCTCGCCTTGAAGTGCTGGTGGTCGACGACAACTCACCCGACGGCACTGGGCGTATGGTCGACGAGATCGTCGCTGACGAGCCGCGCGTGCACGTCTTGCACAGGGCAGGGAAGGAAGGACTCGGCCGGGCGTATCTCGCGGGATTCGCGTGGGCGCTTGAGCGGAAGTACGACCTGATCTTCGAAATGGATGCCGACTTTTCGCATGATCCAGCTCATCTGCCGGAGTTTCTGGCGGCGATAGAAAACGCCGACATGGTGCTTGGGTCGCGCTATCGAGACGGAAAAGTGACTGTCGTGAACTGGCCGATGACCCGGTTGCTCCTTTCATATGGCGCCAATATTTACGCGCGGGCAATTACAGGCCTGCACTTAGGTGATGCCACGGGCGGCTTTAAGTGCTTTCGTCGAGTGGTGCTCGAATCCATTCCGCTCCACAAGGTGCGTTCGAACGGTTATGCGTTTCAGATCGAGATGAGCTATCGCGTATGGAAGCGAAATTTCCGCATCGCCGAGATCCCCATCGTCTTTCACGATCGCACCGAAGGCGAATCGAAGATGTCGAAAGGCATTTTTCGCGAAGCCGTGTTGATGGTGTGGCGGCTCCGATGGTGGGGAATCACAGGACGGTACTGAGCCAAGTCGCACTTACGCAGTATCACACGGATGCCAATCAACATGACGCCACAACAGCTGGCTCACCGCGAGCAACTGCGCGGATTACCGTTTACCAAGATGAGCGGCTCTGGCAATGACTTCGTGTTTTTTGACGGACGCGTGGTTGACCGCGAGACCGTGACGTCACCCGAAGTCATTCGCGCTATCTGTAGTCGGCACAACGGGATTGGCGCCGATGGCGTTGTAGTGCTCGAAGCGATGCATACGCTGCGTCACGTCGAGACGCCGGCGACGGCGTCGGGCGCGAGTGGCCATGTCGACGCTCGTATTCACTATTTCAACAGCGATGGGACGCCGGCAGATTTGTGTGGCAACGCCACGCTCTGCTCGACAGTGATGGCCGCCCATCTGGGCATCAGTTCGGCAGATGGAATGGGTCTCGACACACCATCCGGCAGAATTGCTTCAAGAATTGCCATCAGTGGGATCCCGGAAATAGATCTCCAGCCCGTCTCGGCCGTCGTCTCTGACATAGCGATCCCTCTGGAGCGGGGTGAGCAACGCATCGGTTTCGCCATTGCAGGCGTTCCGCACCTCGTGCTCGTGTGCGACGACGTTGATCTCGTGCCTCTCGAGTCACGGGGGCCGATTTTGCGCCGACATGCCGCGAGCGGTGAGCCAGGCGCCAACGTGAACTGGGTTTCCGCGAACTCGGACGGGAGTTGGCGCTATCGCACCTTTGAGCGCGGCGTCGAAGGCGAGACACTGGCGTGCGGAACTGGAGCCGTCGCGACCGCCATTCTGTTGTCGACTTGGGGGTTGGCCACCTCTCCTATCACCATCCGCACGTCGTCCAACAAGCAGCTTGTTGTGCGACTCGATCACCGAGGCGACCAGTGGTTTCCCACGCTGCGCGGTGAGGGCCGAATGGTCTTTCAGGGCGCCATTGGCGAACTAAACCTTTAGGTAGCTCAGCGGCGAGTTAATTCACCGGTTCTCGTGTGGAGAGGTGTACAGTTCTGTCGATTAGCCCATCTCGTCGCAGAAACCGGGTGAATGTTGCACCGTAAGTTATTGGTGCATAATGACTAAGGCCGTCTCATGTGTTACAGAAGGGCCGCCGTCGTCCACATTTTCCCACAGTTATCCACCATCTATAGTTTACATAACATGTATTATACGCAGTTAAAGTCGACGCATTTCCCATCTCTTCTCCTCGCCACTAGGCATCTCTCACCCACTCAATCAAAGAGCCCGACGGCGCCATGTGGCGTCATCGGGCTCTCCTGCTATTGGCACCAACCGCGTGGCGCTACTTGCCGGATGCGGCAAGCTCGCCGAGGCGAACTTGAGATTCCTGGGCGTACGGCAAATCTTCGTTCTTCGCCAACTCTTCCCAGATCTTCCGAGCTTCGGCGAATTTGCCGGCCGCTATAAAGCTGCGCGCCTGCGATGCCTGATTCGCGCCCTTATCTAAGGGATACTTTGCGGCGTCGGCCGCTTTGCCGAAATGCGCTGCGGCCTGGTCGTACTGGCCCATCGACTCATAGCCAACCGCAATGAGCGCTTCGGTCGACGCACCAAAGTC
>JANXUN010000215.1 GCA_025356185.1 Gemmatimonadaceae bacterium | reverse complement strand
GCCGAATATAAAAACCTGATTCGCATGGTCACCGGCAAGTCGTTTCCGATGGATCCTCGCGAACAGCTGTGGGGTGCGATCGAAGCGGTCTGGCGTTCGTGGACGCTCAAAAAGGCCATCGACTATCGTCGAGTCAACGGCATCTCCAACACGCTCGGCACCGGCGTCAACATTCAGTCGATGGTGTTCGGTAACATGGGCGACGACTCCGGTACAGGCGTCGCGTTCACGCGCGATCCGTCAACGGGCGAGCGTCGCTTTTACGGCGAGTTTTTGGTAAACGCGCAAGGCGAAGACGTTGTAGCAGGTATTCGCACGCCGTTGCACATCGACGAGATGGCGCAGTATCTCCCTGGCGCACATGCGCAGCTGCTGCAAACGCAGGATCTGCTCGAGACGCATTTTCACGATATGCAGGATATTGAGTTTACCGTTGAACGCGGCGAACTCTTTTTGCTGCAGACGCGCACGGGCAAACGCACAACGGCTGCCGCGTTACGCATCGCTACGGAGATGGTCACCGAGGGGTTGATCGATCAGCGCGAAGCTGTGCGTCGCGTACAGCCCAACCAACTCGATCAGCTGTTGCACCCAGTCATCAGCCCGACCGTGCGTGCGACGCCAATCGCGGTGGGATTACCAGCGAGTCCCGGTGCGGCCAGCGGTGTCGCGGTGTTTGATCCCGATGCGGCCGAGCAACGTGCCGCGCGCGGTGAGCACGTGATCTTAGTGCGTGAAGAGACAACGCCAGAAGATTTTCACGGCATCGTCGCAGCGCGTGCGGTACTCACGGCCCGCGGCGGAATGACATCGCACGCCGCGGTGGTCGCACGTGGTATGGGTAAATGTGCGATCGTGGGCTGTACCGCCATGGAAGTGTCGCACGAGCAGCGCCAACTCAAAGTGGGCGACGTGATCGTGCGCGAGGGCGAGTTTATCACGCTGGACGGCGGTACCGGTCGGGTGTTTCTTGGCGACCTGCCGATGGTGCCTAGTGAAGTCATGCGGGTAAACAACGGCACGCTCATTGCCGCGAACGCACCGGTCTATCAGGCCTTCTCGCGTGTCATGAAATGGGCGGACAGCGAGCGACGTCTCAAAGTACGCGCGAACGCTGACACACCGCGTGACGCGCGCGTGGCGCGTAACTTTGGCGCCGAAGGTATTGGATTGTGCCGCACCGAGCACATGTTCTTTGAAGGCGATCGCATTACTGCCATGCGCGAGATGATCGTGGCGCGTGATGAAGGTGGGCGTCGTCGCGCGTTGGAAAAATTGCTCCCCATGCAGCGCGCTGATTTCGAAGGCATATTCGAGGCAATGGACGGCTATCCCGTCACGATTCGCTTGCTCGATCCGCCACTGCATGAATTTTTACCGCACGATGGCAAGGAGTCACTGATTCTTGCGCAAACGCTCGGCATTCCGCGCGCTGAATTGACGCGGATCGTGTCCGCGTTGCGCGAATCCAATCCGATGTTGGGACATCGCGGCTGCCGCTTAGGAATCGTGTATCCTGAGATTACCGAAATGCAAGCGCGCGCGATCTTTGAAGCAGCCGTGCGCGTGTCGCGTCGCGGCGTTGAAGTGCTTCCTGAGATCATGGTACCACTCGTCGCCGACGTATCGGAGTTTCGGCATCAACGAGAGATCATCGATCGCGTGGCCCAATCGATTCTCGGAGTGATGGGCGTTCCGGTCGCGTACATGGTGGGCACAATGATCGAACTGCCACGCGCCGCGCTCACTGCGGACGAAATCGCGGAATCCGCAGAGTTCTTCTCATTCGGAACGAACGACCTCACGCAAACAACGTTTGGCTTGAGTCGCGATGACTCCGGTCGCTTCCTGCCGTATTACCTCGAGAAGGGACTTCTCCCCGACGATCCATTTCAAGTGCTTGATCAACGCGGAGTGGGTAAGCTGATCAACATGGCAGTCCGCGACGGACGCAGCACGCGACCAGCGCTCAAGGTGGGTATCTGCGGCGAACATGGCGGCGAGCCGCAATCGGTTGCCTTCTGCCACAACGCAGGGCTCGACTACGTCTCCTGCTCCCCCTTCCGCGTTCCTGTCGCACGGTTGGCGGCCGCACATGCGGCGCTCGCCGAACGAGATCTCGAACGCGCGTCAGCAGTGAGGGTGGCGTAGCTAATGACCGACGGGAAACGGCGGCCGCAACGCATCGCCGTGATCGGCGCTGGTCCATCTGGAATCACTGCGGTCAAGAATCTGCTCGACGAAGGATTTCGCGATATCATCTGCTTCGATCGCAACGAGGTGGTCGGCGGGAACTGGTTGTTTCGAGAGGCTTCATCGCATTCGAGCGTATTCGAAACAACGCACATTATCAGTTCGAAGTCGTTGTCAGAATACCACGACTTTCCGATGCCGTCGTCGTATCCCGACTATCCGTCGCACACGCAACTCGCCGCGTACTTTCAGTCGTACGCGGCGCACTTTGGCGTAAACGCGTTTGTGCGCTTCAACACCGAAGTCTTGTCCGTTACGCCGCTCGCAGATGATCAATGGCGTATCAACAGCTCATCGAACGGCCACCACGAATCGCACACATTCGACGCGGTCGTGGTCGCCAACGGACATCACTGGCGACCGCGCACGCCGCAGTACCCAGGCGAGTTCACCGGCACGATGCTGCACTCTCACGACTACAAGCGCGCCGCGCCGTTTGCAGAGCGGCGAGTCCTTGTGATCGGCGGAGGAAACTCCGCGTGCGACGTGGCCGTGGAAACCGCGCGTGTCTCTTCGCAAACAGACATTTCGTGGCGGCGCGGGTATCACATCGTTCCCAAGTTCATCTTCGGCAAGCCGTCAGACACTGTCGGCGCGCATACGCACTGGCTGCCGCGATCAATCCGTTCGTGGCTCAACGCAACGCTGTTGCGTGTATTGCAAGGTACCAACGAGCA
>JANXUN010000178.1 GCA_025356185.1 Gemmatimonadaceae bacterium | reverse complement strand
CTTTACCGCGGTGTGGGTGATCGTCGATCCCGCCGACTATGCGCCGGTACTCGCGGCAATAGCCGCTGGCACTGACGACCTTGCTTTGCGAAAGTTGCTCGCCGAAAAAGTGTACGCGCACACCAGCAGCTACGACGCGGCGATCTCGCAGTGGTTTAGCGCGCAACGCGGAGAGCCGTTTCCCGATCGCTATCCGCTCGCATTCGAAAAAAAGCAGCAGCTGCGCTACGGGGAAAATCCGCAGCAACGTGCGGCGTTTTACGTCGAGCGCCCAGGTGCTGGCCTTGGCGGCCTTCACCAACTCGGCGGCAAAGAACTGTCGTTCAACAATCTGTTAGACCTCGAAGGCGCGATGCTCGCTATCGAACCCTTCGGCGATCAGCCTGCGTGCGCCATCATTAAGCACACCACGCCGTGCGGCCTAGCCACAGGCGCCGACGCGCTCGATGCATATCGCAAAGCGCTCGCGTGCGATCCCGTGTCGGCGTTCGGCTCGGTGATTGCCTTCAGCGTGCCCGTCGGTACTGAAGCCGCGGAAACGATTTCGAGCCTTTTCGTCGAATGCATTGTCGCTCCGTCGTTTTCTGACGAAGCGGTCGAGATTCTGGGCCGCAAAAAGAACCTGCGCGTGCTCGCAGGACGCGCCGTCTGGCCACCGCAGGGCATGGACTTCAAGCGCGTGCGCGGTGGACTGCTCGTGCAAGACCGCGCGCCAGTGCCCGAGGTGCCGAGTGCATGGACGGCTGTCACCAAGCGTCAACCGACGCGTGAAGAAACACGAGATCTGGCCTTCGCGTGGCGCGCCGTTGCCAGCGTCAAATCCAACGCCATCGTGCTGGTCCGCGACGGCGCGACGATCGGGATAGGCGCCGGACAGATGTCCCGCGTTGACGCCTCGTTCCTCGCGGTGCACAAAGCGACGTCTTTAGGTCACTCTACGCACGGCGCGGCCTTGGGTTCAGACGCGTTCTTTCCCTTTCGCGACGGCATCGACCACGCGGCGACGGCCGGCGTCACCGCCATCGTCCAGCCGGGCGGTTCAGTGCGTGACGCCGAGGTGATCGCCGCCGCCGACGAGCACGGCATAGCAATGGTGATGACTGGGACTCGCCTGTTCCGGCACTAGGCTGGTCGCGGCGGCTAGTTGTCCCCCGCTCCACCGGCGATCAACTTACGTGGCTTGTGCCGAGCGCTTAACGGTGCCCGGCACCCCGACTTCTCTCTGCGAACCTCATGACCGTTGCCACCGCCACTGCGGCCGCTCCACCGCGCGTGACCACCCGCGCCCCCGCTGGCACTGCTGAGCTGGACTATCGCCCGTCGTATCTCGCCGCGGCGCTGGCTGGATTGGCCGTCTTCATCATCTATGTGCTGACGCTGGCTCCCACGACGTCGATGTGGGACACGAGCGAGTACATCGCAGCCGCGTTCGTGCTGGGTATTCCGCACCCGCCGGGTAATCCGTTTTTCGTGCTGCTGGGGCGCGTGTTCGCGATTCTGCCAATCGCACCAACGGTTGCGATGCGCATCAACGTGTTGGCGGCAGTTTCGAGCGCGGTGTCGGCCTCGTTTTGGTTTCTCATCACCGAGCGCGTGCTGGTGGGGTGGTTCCCGCGTCGCTGGCAACGCGTCATCGGCGGCTGCTTAGCTGTTTTGATCGGCGCCACGTCATTCACGGTATGGAATCAGTCGGTCGTCAACGAAAAGGTGTACACCGTTTCGTTGTTGGGGCTCGCAGTTATTTGCTGGATCACGGTACGGTGGTGCGACGACCCCGACGGAAAAGAATCGGATCGCTTGCTCGTGCTGGTCGCGTACCTGTTGGGTTTGGGCTACGCGAATCACATGGCGGGCATGTTGGCGGCGCCTGCGGTCGGTCTCGCCGTGTTGCTGCGTAAGCCGTCCACCGCATTGCGTTGGAGGTTGTTACTTGCGTGCGGCGCGGCGCTGTTGTTTGGCATGACGCCGTTTGCGACGCAACCAATTCGCGCTGCGCATTTTCCTGCAATCAACGAAGGCGAACCCACCG
>JANXUN010000119.1 GCA_025356185.1 Gemmatimonadaceae bacterium | reverse complement strand
CGGCGGCACCGGCCACCGGCGTCGCAAGCACGCGAGTGCGACTTGGCCCAGTTGTCAGCACCGATGTGCAGATGCTATTTGCGGCTCCAAAGTTGCGACAGCTGTTGGGATACGTCTCGTTCCGAGTGCGCGCTCCGTTTTCGCGTGATGGCAAAGAGGTGGCGAACTCAAGCGGTCAGTACCTCGACTCGGGGCTGCGGGGCTCGCTAGCGCTCGGTCCACAGCGTGACCTGATTATGGCCGTGGATACGCGTATACATTCAGGGTTGGGAATCGACGAAGGGCTGCCGACCTCTGGCGTTGCCAGTGGGAGCCTCTCAGCGGGACTTGAGCTACGCAAAGGGCTCTCATCGTTTCAACCGTATGTGCGTGCGCAATCAGGCGTGTTACATCAGCGCGGTGTCGGCGAGGCGCCCACGCAGTCGTTTTCCGGTTTTGCGGTGGGTCTGGTAGCGGTCACGAAGTTTTAGTTGCGATTCATTCACCTTAATGCAGACACGATGAAGATCCGCTTTCGCGCTCCCCTGTTCGCGCTCGCCGCATCGTTGATGCTGGCAGGGTGTTCGGACATCGCGCGGCTGGTGACTCCATCCGGCCCGGTCGATACACGACCAGCGCGCGTGGCGTTTACCGCGTCGGTAGCGACCTTGGCAACTCACGCAGATGACGCGGTGAGCTTGCGAGTGACCGCATCGTATGTGCAGACAGGCGGCGCACGCGTCGTCATCGGCACGCAACTACTGCAGCTAACGTCGGCTTCATCGCAGTCTGTGCCGATTCCCGTTGATCTTGCAACATGCATCGGCGATGCGACGCATGACGGCGCCAACACCGACGGCGGCTGCTCGGTCGTGCTCGAGCTCGCGCTTATCGTCAACAGCATTGTTGTTGACAACCAAACGGTTGGCCCGCTGCGACTCGCGGCCGGTGCAACGACCGAAATCAGTCAGCCCATCAAGCTCTTTGAAATCACGTCCATCGATCTGACGCCGTCCACGACGCAAACGCTTACCGTTGGTGGGACCAATACATTCGCAGCCGTGGTGCGTGACTCGCGCGGTGTAGCCGTCACGGATCGCACCGTGGTGTGGTCGACCGATGCGGCGACCATTGCAACGGTTGACGCAAGCGGTAAGGTCTCGGCCGTGTCGGCCGGCGATACACGCGTTACCGCGATGGTGGGAGCGATCTCAAACAGTGTGTCGTTGCACGTGACTAAACCGCCGGTCGCGCTTGTGGTTGCGGCCGTTGCTGGTTCCGGTTCCGGCTCCGTCACGTCAACGCCGGCTGGCATCGACTGTAAGGTGAATGGTGCAGCTGTGAGTGGAACGTGTACTGCGAATTTTGCAGCGGATGCACAGGTGCAGCTGACATCCACTGCCGACGCTGGTCAACTGTTTGGCGCGTGGAGTGGTGCGTGCGCTGGAAACGCCGTGGGCGCGAACTGCACGCTGACGATGGCGCAGGCACGCATAGTCTCGGCGCAATTCATTCCGCAACGTCATGTCATCGTGAGCGCGGTTGGTGGCGACGGAAAGGGGCGCGTCACTGGTCCGTTTGGGATCGACTGCCGGATGGACGGCGTGACTGCAACAGGAGTGTGTTTCGCTGATGTCGCTGATGGCACACCGGTGCCGCTCACCAGTGTCGCCGATGCGATTGGCAACGCCGGTGTCGCGCAAGTGTTCGGCACGTGGGGCGGCGATTGTTCGGGCGCCACTGGCAACAGTTGCACGCTCACAGCAACCGCGAACAAGTCAGCGAGCGCGAGTTTCTTTGACGGCAAGACGTTGGCGCTTACGCTCGAAGGTGCTGGTGGCGGCACAGTGACATCCGCCGGGCTGACCTGTACACGCAGTGGCGGCTCGACAATTGGCAGCTGCACGAAGACGGTTGTGCACGGAACGTCGATCGTGCTCCAAGTCGCGGCCGATGCCGCGTCGGCGTTTGTTGGTTGGAGCGGCGCATGCACGGGTCAAAGCGCCACATGCACCGTCGCGATGACACAAGCGCGCACCGCGACGGCGACATTCGCGGTTATTCGCCGAGTGACGATTTTTTCGGCCGGTGGCGACGGCAAAGGAAGTGTGACCGGTGCGTTCGGTATCAATTGTACGATCACTGCCGGATTTGCGAGTGGCTCCTGCGCAGCCGACATCCCAGACGGCACGCTGCTATTCTTGACTGCCACTCCTGACGGCTTGGGTGGGCAGACCTTTGCGGGCTGGGGAGCGGCGTGTTCGGGAACTGCGCCGACCTGCACGGTCAACATGGTGGGCGGTTCTCGCGTAGTGAGCGCATCGTTCAATTCGGGCAGAACATTGTCAGTCGGTATCGACGGCACAGGCGGCGGCACGGTGTCGTCGACTGTCGGCATCGCATGCGCGCGCACGAACAACGCCACGTCGGGCGTGTGCTCGGTCTCTGCCGCTGACGGCGCGACGGTCACGCTCGCTGCACTCGAAGATGCGCAGTCGACGTTCACCTCGTGGAGCGGTGCCTGCGCGGGGCAGGGAGCGAACTGCTCGTTGGCGATGACCGCGACGCGAAATGCGACGGCCACGTTTACGCGCAAGACCGTGCCACTCACGCTCAAACTTGCGGGCACTGGTAACGGCAGTGTCGCGATCAATGGCGAGATTGCGTGCTCACGTACTGATGCATCATCGAACATCGTGACGTGCGTGAAGGACGTCGCCGCGGGCAC
>JANXUN010000090.1 GCA_025356185.1 Gemmatimonadaceae bacterium | reverse complement strand
GATGATTCCATGCTCGGTCGCAAGATCGGTGAACTCGGCAACGTCAAAGGCACCGACTACATCGCACGCGAATTCAAGCGGCTTGGCCTTAAGCCGGCCGGCGATAACGGCACCTACTTTCAGACGCTCGACTACGGGCCGACTGGATTTGACGTCGCGTCGTCCAAACTGACCGTTGGCGGCAAGCCACTGAATGCGAAGGCCGATTGGGTGCCAACGGCTCCGACGGCCGGCAACGGGTTCGGCGAGCGCGCGTCGCTCAACAACGTGGCGACCGTGTATGGCGGCAAGTACGGCGATACGACCGTGAAGCTTGACCCCGCGATGGTTGCGGGAAAAGTCGTCGTCTTTGTCGCGTCACCGGGCTCGATGACGGGAACCGGCGGAGGTGGACGGGGCGGCGCGGCGCCGACGTCGTTCGTCGGCTGTGCCGATGTACCCAACAAATTTGGTGCGGCGAACGCGGCCGCTGTTGAAGCCACACCTGCTGGTGCGCGTCGCGCTGCCGGAGGCGCGGGCGGCGCTGCTGGCGTTCGCGACACGCGTGCACAAGCCGCTGGTGCAGCGGGTGTGCTGGTGATCGGACTCGACGAACTGAACGACGCCGCACGCACAACGGCTTTCGCTGGCCGCATGGGGATGAAGCCGGCAACGCCAGTCGCAAATGCAAACACCGCCGCCGGCGCGGTCATCTCGCGCGCAGCCGCAACGCAAGTATTTGGCAAAGGCGCCGATCAACTCGCCGTTGGCGACGTCGGTCAACCGGTGTCGGCGTCGTGGAGCTATGAGTTCCGCATGGCGCAGTATCCGGCGCGCAACGTGGTCGCGATTTTGCCGGGCTCCGATCCGACTCGCGCCGCAGAATACGTACTAGTCGGCGCGCACAACGATCACGTCGGCATCAACACCACGACAGTCGACCACGATTCGCTGCGCGCGGTGAATTATGTGACGCGTCGTCAGGGCTCGAACGATCCATCGTGCACGCCGACCGTCGATCAGCAACGTCAAATCGATTCGCTCATCAAGCACGCGCGCAGCATTCGCGCACCGCGTCGCGATTCCATTATGAACGGCGCCGACGATGACGGTTCGGGTACGGTCGTGTTACTCGAGATCGCAGAAAAGTTTGCGAGCGAAAAGCCGTCACGCTCAATCATTTTCGTGTCGCACGAAGGCGAAGAAGCTGGCCTGCTTGGTTCCAAGTGGTTTGTCGATCACCCAAGCATTCCCGTCACAAGCATTGTCGCCGCGCACAACATGGACATGCTTGGCAAAGGACGCGTTGAAGAAGTGAAATTTGGTGGACCGACGTCGGTGCAAACGCTTGGCTCACGTCGCTTGTCGCGTGAGTTTGGCGACATCATCGATTCGGTGAATGCAACGCGCACCGAAACGATGGCGATCGATAAATCGTGGGACGTGACGGCGAACCCGATGAATCGTTTTTGCCGCAGCGATCAAGTGAACTACGTCTTGAAGAACGTCCCAGTCACGTACTTCTCGCTTGGTTATGCATTGGATTACCACATGCAAACCGATGAACCGCAGTACATCGACTACGATCATACGGCGCGTCTCGGTCGCTTCATTCACGACGTGATGATGGCCGTGTCTGAACGGAAGACGAAACCGGCGATCGCTGGACCGGATCCCTCGTATCCTTCGTGTGGCCGGTGACGAGTCCAAAACCCGAGGCACCGCAGCAGAACGACACGTCTGATCTCGGCTTTGGCCGAGTCGTCGCGCAGGATGTCCGTGGGCGTTTTCTGTCGAGAGACGGAACGCCCACGGGCCGCAAGTATGGATTAGGTGCGCAGCGCGCCGAACATTGGTATTTGCGCGCGCTCGCCGCATCGTGGCCGTCATTCTTTTTGTGGACCTTTGGCCTGTTGTTGCTCTCCAACGGCGTGTTCGCGTTGGTGTACATGCAGCTTGGTCCAAATGCGATTGCGGGCGTTGACGCACTTGGTCTCACCGATCCGTTTCTCGCAGCATTCAGTTTTAGCGTCGGCATTTTTACGACGACAAGCACCGGTGCGATGCACGCCGTCGGTTCGACGGCAAACTGGCTGGTCGTGATCGAATCGATGGTCGGGCCGGTAACGCTGGTGGGTGTGAGCGGCCTGCTCATTGCACGACTCACACGTCCGCGCATGCGTTTGCGATTCAGTGACTCGGGCGTCATCGCGCCGTACGAAGGTGGGCGCGGATTCATGTTTCGCATTGTGAACGTGCATCCGGGTGAAGTCAGTGACGTGCACGTGCGCGTTAATCTCATTTGGTTTGAGATGATCGACGGTCAACGCGAGCGTAACTTTCACGAGTTGGCGCTCGAACGCAGTTCGGTCGAATATTTTCCGTTGCATTGGACCGTTGTCCATCCAATCACGCACGACAGTCCGTTGCGCGGCGCAACGCCTGCGATGATGGCTGATGCCGACGCCGAGTTTGTGATTTCGGTGAAAGCACACGAGGAAACGTTCTCCACGCGCGTTGCAGCGAAAATGTCGTATCGCTACGATGAAGTCCGCTGGGATGTCAAATTCGCGAGTATCTTTGCGCACGCAGGCGACGGCGTGATCGCGATTGACGTCGAGAGACTTGATCGAACAGAACCGCTCGCGGACGGCGCGACGAGCACTCCAGCGGCGCTCGAACTCGCGTCCTAGTACGTACGTCGCGCTAAGCGTTCTAGCTCAGCGCGCCGCCGCCGAGTCGAATCGCATCCAGATCCAACTCCTGTTCGAGATCGCGCAACACTTCGTCGGAAATCGCGCCTTCGTTGCGCAACCGGACCAGCATTTTTCGCTCGGCGTGCAGCATTTCTAAGCGCATTCGACGGCGACCGCTGGTTGCGCCGTGATGTTCGTACAGCCGTGACCGATCGCGCAGTTCGGCGCGCAAAAACTCGACATCGGACGGGTCCACCCACGGTTCGCGCGACATGTCTTGCAACGCTTCGGCGCCGCGACGCAACGCTTCGCGCCGTGCGAGTCGTTCCTCTTTCTCCGATGTGCGATCTGGAGCAAATCCTAAACGCCGAATGATCGGGGCGAGCGACAATCCTTGCAGCCCCAACGTCATCACAATCACGATCAGCGTGATGACAATGATTTCGGAGCGATACGGAAATGCTGTGCCGTTGTCGAGCATGAGTGGAAGCGCCAACGCGGAGGCCAATGAAACAATGCCGCGCATCCCTGTCCACGAAATCAGAAAAATGGATTTCCATGACGGCATAGGATCGCGACGTCGCAGGTCGCGATTGAGCCAGCGCGGTAGGTACGTGGCGATTGGCACCCATAGCAGGCGCACAATGATTGCGACGATGCCAATGATTATTCCTGTTCGCACGACCTGCTCAAGCGTGCCGTTCGGGACTGCGCGCAAGACGGTGCCAAATTGCGCCCCAAGCAGCAGAAAAATCAGCGCATTGAACAGAAACACGAGCAGATCCCACACGGCGCGTGATTGCACGCGTGACAACGGTCCGACGGCGAGTGAAAAGTGTTGTCGTGTGTACAGCCCGCCCGCAACGCACGCGAGCACCGCAGACACGTGCACCTGTTCGGCAGCAACCCACGCGACGTACGGTCCCGCGAGCGTCAGCAGCGTTTCAGCGAGTGAATCTTTCGTCCATCTTGCCGCGCGAATGATCAGCCAACCAACCAAAACGCCTAGCAGCGCACCAACACCCGCGTCGACAAAAAAACGCACAATGGATTCGCCCCAACTGAACACACCCGTCACCGCGGCCGCGATCGCCGTGCGATACAAGACAAGCGCCGACGCGTCATTCACCAGACTTTCGCCTTCGAGAATCGCTACGACACGACGTGGCACCGGCAACCGCGACACGATCGCCGCCGCCGCGACGGCGTCTGGGGGTGACACGATGGCGCCGAGCGCAACAGCAACGGCCCACGGGATTCCCGGCATCAGTGCGCGGGCAGCAAGGGCGACCGCGACGGAAGTGACGAGCACGAGTCCGATCGCGAGTAGGCCAATGGGGCGCGCGTTCGCTTTGAACTCGCGAAGCGATGTAAAAAACGCAGCCGCCCAGAGGATGGGCGGCAAAAACACGAAGAACACCAGATTCGGTTCGAGCGTCGGGACGGCCATTCCAGGTACGAACGCTACCAACAGCCCGGCGGCGACCTGAAGAATTGGCGTCGGCACTGGCAAGCGCCGTGCCAGCGCGGTGAGCGCGATCACCAGCGTCGCGATCGCAATTGCGACCACGACGGAAAAATGCGCCATAGTGGGTTATCCGTCCGAGAATGGCATGATACCTTGAATATGGCGTGCGTTACCGTTCACCCAAGCCTTCCCTCCCATGCGCCTTCCGCGACTCCGTGTTATCGCCATCGGCGCGCTCTGCGGCAGTGCCGTTTCGGGCTGCATGGCTGACGCGCTGATCAAGCAGCCTGAACTTGCTATTGTTCCTGGCGCACCCGCGGGTTGGACGATCACGCAGAATACGCCGGCCATCGGTACGACGATCACCGATGTAAAGAGCGGCGGTACCGCGGTGTATTTGTCTGGTGCGTTTCAACAAGAGCTGTTGAGCGTGACGCTCGCGCAATACATCAAAGCTGACGACTATCGCGGCAAGCGCGTGCAATTGTCGGCGTGGGTGAAGCCGCGCAACATCACGAACGTAGTGAACTCGGGCATTTGGATGCGCGTCGATGGCCCCGGTCTCACGCTCGGCTACGACGACATGTCGCCGCGTCCTGTCGTCGGCTACGGCGACTGGCGACAGGTGTTTGTCGTGATGGATGTACCGGCGAACGCGATGGGCATTGTGTTTGGCGCGCTCTTTAAAGGATCAAATACGCTGCTCGTCGACGATATGAAATTGACGATCGTCGGCACCGACGTGCCGAGCACGAGCACGATCAACACGCCGATCGTGGGAAGCGATTCGGTGACAACGGCGGCGCGATATCAAGACAGCCCTCGCGCGCCGGTGAATCTCGACTTCGAAAACAAGACGGCGTTGCGCATCAAGTCATCACCGTTGCTCCCGTTGCCAATCTTCGCGCGCGGCTGAGCAGTTCGATGCGCGTGCGACTGACTCGACTATTAGCGGCGCGGGAACGACCGCGTCGGAGTCGCACAGCGGAACGACGTCGGCGTGTTTGACCAACGCGAATGCGGCCGCAGGGACGACGCGGACGCTGGCGCAACAAATTCGCGCGGATCGCTATCGTGAAAACGCATTCGCCAAAATGACTTCGATCTCCTGCTGTTTGTGAAGTCGACAACGGCGTCGACGTTGCTCACGCGGTAGACGACGGGTTCATACGTGCTCGTTCGAGTGAGATCAACTGAGACTTTCGATAGATGAGCGCGCATCGTTGGAACGTGGATGCGGCGTGCTTGGAACGCAGATGCGGCGCGCAACGTATAATGCTCTCGCCCTCAACTGGAGTTCACATATGCATCGATCGTCGTCCACATCGTTCGTCACTGCGGTGACGTTCACACTGCTCTGCACGCTATCAGCGTCGCTACCGGCGCAGCAAGTTGGTCTGCTCGTTGGCGGTACATTTTCTCAGCTGCACGGTCTCAACGGCGTTAACTCGGAAAATCGCACCGGGACGCTGTTTGGCGGTGCGCTGACATTGCCGTTCGGACGCACGTGGTCAGTGCAACCCGAAGTCCTGTTCACCAACAAAGGCAGCAAGTTCAACACGGGCGGCGGCGGCCAGACCAATGTGCGGCTCGACTACCTCGACATTCCTGTCCTACTCCGATACGATGTGGCTGGCGGTACGACGCTGTCGCCGCATTTGTACGCGGGACCCGCCGTCAGCTACCGCGTGGGGTGCAACGTCAAAGTCAGTGGCAGCGGCATTCCCAACACATCATCCGATTGCGGTCGCAATAACTTCGATCTCAAGACATTCGATTGGGGCGCGGTCGTCGGCGGTGGTGTAGACTTATCGCTGGGTGGTTTCGGTGTAACCGGCGGCGCGCGCTACGGCGTTGGCTTCGCGGACATCAACAACGCCAACACACCAACACTTTCGCAGCGCATTCACAACGGCACGTTCGCCGTATACGCAGGACTCTTGTTCGGGCATCGCTGAATACTGTCGCGGTGTTGCGCTGTTTTTTAATCATGACTGACGTAACCATGTCGCACTACGATCAACTGGGCGGCGAAGCTGGCATTCGTCGCCTGGTTGATCGTTTTTATGACATCATGGATTCGGCCCCCGAGGCCGCGACGATTCGCGCCCTTCATGCAGGAGATCGAAGTCATTTTGGCGAATGCGTTTTCACGATAGCGATCCGCGCG